>NZ_JBFTMC010000048.1:0-36606 GCF_056396765.1 Bacillus sp. 05T22 | reverse complement strand
TTTTTTACAAGTTCTTTTTGTTTCACTACAAAAATAAAAGTATACATTTTAAATCTATTGATAATAATATACAAAATTATGGATATTATAGCCGTTTTTCCCTATACTTAACTATAAAGGAGTGAACATGAATGAAATTTAAGATTAAACAAAATCCTATTCATATGATGATATTTCTATTAACTATTTTCATTTTTATTGCTATGCTTTTCATACAAGGCACTAATAATATTTACCTAAGTTGTATGATTTTGTTAAACATAATCAATTTTTTATTTATTTACAGATCCACTTATAAAATTACTGACAAATCATTAATTATCAAATATTATTTTACAAATACTGAAATACCTTTTGAAGATATCCAGCATATCAAATACCATGGAAAATCATTGAACTCAAAAAATTGGTCAAGACAACGATTAGAAATTATGTATGGATTATTTAATACTTTAACAGTATGTGTACCAAAAAAAGAAGAAGAATTCATTAATTTATTAACAAATAAATGCCCTAACATAAAAATAATAGACAAACCCATTAATCAATAAAAATAATGGCTTGTCTATTATTTTTATATTAAATCTAGAAAATCATGAATGTAAACTTTTTAATATTTGTTTACTTTCACTTCAAAGCGTAACACCACACATCCATCAACTTAATATTTTGAAGTACCCCCAAAAAAAAATKTCATCTCACCACAGTTATCTATAAAAATTCAGTTCATTTTTTTGTTTTAGGAAACAATTAATTTCCAATACATGTCTTAATGCGAAAATGTGATATTTCGTGACCTTACCCTCCATATGCAATATTTCATATGATATAAGCTAGTTTTATTGCTATAATGGAATAGGTAAACTCTACAGCATTTTTCGATGTACGGAAAAGCTAATGAAAATGAAAGTTTCAGTAGGTAAAAAGGGAAAAGAATGTTTATCATTCTTTTCCCTCTTTGTCTTTTCGTGCACCTCACATATCTATCGTAAGGGAGTACTTGTATACGATTATTTACTACATTCCTTTTCTTCATATCTCTTTACAACCCGATAAAATGTCGGACTTGTCATATTACATCTTCTCATCGCTTCTAATGCTGAAATGTCACCTTTTTTCCACTCCTCATAAGCAACAATAAATTCATCTGTAATTTTTGTTTTAGGTCTTCCTAAATGTTTTCCTTGTTTTTTGGCTAACTCAATTCCTTCACGTTGACGAGTTTTTATCTTTGTTCGTTCTTCTTCAGCAAGCCAGGACAAAATTTGTAACACAAGATCGGTAATAAAGTTTTCTAAACTAAGCTGCACTTTCGGAAAAGAAAACGAGGAGAATCACAGATGAGATATTTAAAAGGAAAACAATACAAAAAAGATATTATTTTAGTAGCTGTCGGCTACTACTGCCGTTTTTCTCTAAGCTATCGTGATGTATCTGAAATCTTAAAAGAACGTGGTGTTTCAGTTCATCCTACAACCATCATGCGCTGGGTTCATGAATATGGTAACTTGATCTATCAAATATGGAAGAAGAAAAAGAAGCACGTACACTTATCTTGGAAACTAGATGAAACCTATATAAAAGTCAAAGGAAAATGGTTACGTTGTTATTAATGATAAAGGAGATGTTGTGACAGTTGTTCCTGCAAAGAAAAAACAATAAAAACTATTGTATTCTAGCATTATAACTATAACATTTTGGTGCAGAAAGTAGGTTGGAAAATTGGATATTAAATATGATAAATATGAGTTATTAGAAATATTTGAGAGTGAACCTGAAGATTTTATTATTCCTGGTGCTGCAGTATATAAATATAGTAAAGTGGATGATTTAGGATTTGAGTTAGTAATGATTATGTCAGTCTATGAAAATACTGTTCATTTAAAAATGCTCTATAAAGACAGACGTATATTTGATACTAATATGGAGTCTGTAGAACGAGTCTATTCTTATAATGATACGCTTCATATTCAATGTACAGAAGAAAAAAAGGCAATTGAAGTGAGATTCAAGCCTCACTTTGCAATTAATATTAGAGAATTCTAATCACAAAACCGTAGGACTTATCAATTCCTACGGTTTTTATTATTGAATATTTTTCCAAAGTGGTCCCTCATACCCTGAATCGTTTCCGTACCCCTATTACGATTTATTAGTAATTTTTCCTGTTTCTGTTGATAAATATAAAAACACTGCCTAGCACACTTAATGAAAGAACAAAATATAACAATAAATCAGGTAGAAATTCTGAAGAAACAATATCTATCGATTGAAAAACAATAATGGCAATGATACCTAAATATAGGATGTTGTACAACACATTATTTGTTTTATATTGAATTTCTCTCCCTCTTTCGTCGTTTCCTTCATCACTTGATTGAAATTTTATTACATACATCTGACTGATGAATAATAAAACAAATAAGAAAATTTTTAACCACAACATATGTATCACTCCTCCTGATAATCGAACACGTCAGTTATTGGCTTTTCAAATGCATTTGCGATTTTAATGGCAAGAATTAGAGAAGGGTTATATTTATTCTTTTCAAGAGTAGCGATAGTTTGTCGACTAACACCCACCCTTTTTGCCAGTTCTTCTTGAGTCCAACCTTTTTCTGCTCGACAAACTACAATTTTATTATGTAACAATAGCAACACCTCTTGAAAAGATTGTAATTTATTTCTTACAATTCGTAAAGTATTTTTGACAAAATATTTTTTACAATTAAAAATACGCACAAAAAATATACCTTTATACAAAGGGGCAAAGCTTCGCATCTTTTTTATAAACATCGCAACTTTATTTTAAATCCACAACACCCCTTTTAAGGGGGCCTTTGTTCCATCCGTAAAAGTATACTTTTATAGACATATCAAGTGTTCTTTACGTCTTTGAATACGTAGTAATGAAAAATGAACCAAAAGGTGTACCTTTACGAACGAAAAAAGCTCCTTCCACGATTGGTGAAAGGAGTTGTCATATTTTGAAAGGGTATTTTAATTTTAATATATATGGTAAAAAACTTGTATTGATAAAGTATACCTTTAGGAACAAAATAAAAAGAAGAATCAATATTGATTCTTCTTCTTAAAGTTTTTTATGTTACGATATGGGATATATAGGTGAAATAAGGTTCAATTAACAATTAGAGCATTATTGTTAAATTTATGGATAAAAAAGGGTTACCCAAATGTTTGTTTCACTGACTTTTAGATCGTACCCTTTTACATTTAAAATGTAATTTTGAGCCCTATAATGCGTTTTATTTCAAATTCCTATATTTAGTTGTAGTAAGTTGTTATCCTTCTACGTGAAATATTCTAATTTTGCATTTGGAAAAAACTTCTTCATATAGGCATACAGATAAGTTTTTAGATCCTCTTCTTCTTCTTTTTGGTAAATATATTTTCCAATTCCATATTTCCCCCATTTATATCTTCTTTTCTCTTCATCTAATTCTAATTTTGTCATGGGATAGTTTTTTTCAATCACTCTCTTAGCAGGCTTTGTAAAACGATGTTGAATAAATTCAAACGTGATATCATCCCGTGCATCAAGGGGTAATTCGGCATCAAGACGTTCAAACATATGATAGTATCCATCCTGCCAACCTTCATGAAGATAAATTGGAGCTACAATGAATCCGAGTGGATACCCTGCTCTTGCTACTTTTCCTGCTGCCTCAATCCGTTTAGCTAGGGGAGAGGTACCTGGCTCAAAATTTTTAATAACATAATCAGCATTTACACTAAACCGAAATCTTGTTTTTCCGTTATGTTTTGCATCAAGTAAATGATCAACATGATGAAATTTCGTAACAAATCTTAGTTTTCCATAATCGGACTTTCCGAAATGTTCAATTGCACGCTTAAGGGTATGAGTTAAATGATCAATCCCTACAATATCGGATGTACAGGAGGCTTCAAACCTTGTCAGTTCAGGTGCACGTGTTTCTATATATTTGTCGGCAGCTTCTAGAATTTCGTCGACATTTACATAGGTGCGGATATAAGGCTTACTTCCCATCGTTGTTTGTAGATAGCAATAATGACAATGCCCCATACAGCCTGTTGCGAAGGGAATAGCATACTCTGCTGAAGGCTTTGATGTATCAAACTTTAGTGTTTTTCTAATACCGACGACAAGAGTAGATTTTGCTACACGGTACTTTTGAAAATCGTTTTCTCCTGGAAGATCTCTCACTTGATTATGGGAAGTGGTATATCGAATCTCGACATCCATATTTGCAAATTTTTCTTGAAGCTCTCTTCCTAATGGATAATCTAATGCTTTGGGTTCAAAGTATACAAGCTTGGGTATAAATGGACTATTCATTCTAATATCCCCTCTGAAGCATCTCCATAATAGTAATTGTAGGCTTGGTTTGCCTCTTCTTCTGAAGAATAAACAGCCATCTCATTTGATAGTGGATAATAAGTTTCATAAAGAAATAAAGCTAATTCATTTGGATTCACAGGGTTATTTACAACTGCTGCTGCTTGTATATTTGCAACATCCTGGGTGTGGGGATTTCGGTAAAAAACATAGACAATATCTCCAGCATTATAAGTTTTACTTTCGTTAGAAAATTCCATTTCATCACCTTTTCTTTTTATAAAATCTACAGAAAAAAGTTATTCATTACTAAAATTTTGTCTTTAGTGCGTAAATTTATGTTTTCTTTATTATGGAAAAGTTAAATGTACTAATAATATTTTTTAAAAACTAATCAGTACAAATAGTTTTCTAACAATTTAATAGGACTTCGCATATTGATTCGAATCACTTGCTCCGCCATAGAAGATAGGGTACAAGGTATATTATTTTCTAACCACCAAGAGATAACACCAATATAAGCTGCATAAATATAACTTACTATTATTTCCTAAATCATCTCACATATTTTCTAGAAAGGATGACATACTATGTATGTGCTATTACATTAATAGTTCAATTTATTGTTCATTCAATTGGCAGATAATACATGTGTTTATCTTCCAAATTCTTTTCATAAGCTTTTTATTTTTTAAAACTTTAGTGTTTGGAGGTTATAAAAATGAATTTTCCATATTCTAAAAAAGAAGAGAATAGCAATTCTAAAAACTTAAAATCTAATACTTTACAAACCGGTCTTCAACCAGTGGAGCAAGCAATGAATGGATTGTACGGAATGCCAGAAACTGATATTGAAGACAAAGAACATCAAGAAAACGGAAGCTTGAAGAATACTTAGCATTTCAATATTAATTTTATTTTGAATACATATTTCTTTTCCAATAAAAAATCAAGGGGAATCAAAATTCCCTTGGTTTTTTCAATTGTATTATGTTATGAAGCTTTAGGATTTTGCTCACACAAATGATCTGCATATCAAAGATGAATTGATGTGCTGAGCAAGTCCCTTTAGCATTATGAAGGGACTTTTTTAAGTTTATACATACTTGAGGTTCCGCCACATCAACATCAAGTTAAAAAATTGGTTATTTTGAGAAGTTAGCTCATTTTTTTGTTTTGGGGGTGTTTACTTTTCTTAAGTTGATTGGCATGGGCTGAATCCTTATCATAAGAGTTCTCTTTTTGATTCTAAAAATTCACACAATATTCAAATATCATCCCTAAAAATGTTAATATCTGTTATATAATAAAGGTGTCCTAGTAGTCTTAAGACATAGTGATCCCTAGTTTTTCTGATAAGATAGTTTGTTTTGCCCTTCAGTTTACATTATCTTAAAAAGAACTTGTATTTTTTACAAGTTCTTTTTGTTTCACTACAAAAATGAAAGTAAACTTTGAAATAAAAGTTTACTTTCGGTTTTTAAACATTTATAACTAATTTTGTAATAAATTTCTCAATATAGATATAGCTGCTATATATAGTTTTTATATCAAAAATTTAAAAAAATATAATATTATAAGAATTAAGATGGTTTTTGCCTTTTTTTCTCCTTGTGYTAAAGATAWGATYGTGTTCCCCAATCTTATCTTTTTATTTGTAGATTTTTGATACCAAAAAAGGAATCCTTATAATATAATAAGGATTCTGCAACAGGAAATAACAAAAATGTAAATAATAAAAAGAATTACTTATATTATATTACATATAGTATATAATATTGGGAAATTTCCACATAAATCCAGTATGCATTATGTAGAAATTGTAGAAATGGCTTGTTTATAGACCAATTGTTGCTTGCCATGAACCAGCATAAGGACAGAAAATCTATCTATTGCAATTGAATTCATCTCAAGAAATTAACTGGCGGCCCCTCATACCCAGAATCGTTTCCGTACCACATCCATCAACTTAAGAATTTTATAACGCTCCCCAAAACAAAAAATTGTACATTTTCACCTGGAGATGCCAATTTTCTCGTTTTGGGTATTTGCCTTTCTTAGCTTGATAGCGATGGGGTGCTACCCCTAGTAAGAGTTTCTTATATAAAAATCCCTACAAATGTTGTAGGGATTTATGTCTGAGCAAGTTTGTTACATTCTATTAAATATTAAAAAAAGCTTGTTTTATCCAACTGCATTCATGAGTACAATTCTCCAACCATCCGGATCTTCTATCGTCGTTCCCTTCTCTATCCAATACGGATTTTCCAGCTCAACTTCATGATAGCCCATTTTATTTAACCGATTCGTTATTTTTTCAATTTCATCTTTATTAGGCATATAAAAAACTAGTAAATTATCTTTTGTCGGCGCAGGACATGGACTTCCATTAACATGCCTTGTGAACTCTAAATGATACTCTTCATCAGGTAATCCAAACATGACCCCGTCGTATCCTTCATGATTTTGAAACTCCCCTATACGGTTTAAACCCAATCCTGTTTCATAAAAACCTATAACTTCTTCAAATTTATCTGTTGGTCTTGCAAATCTAAACTGAACCCAATTCTTCATGCAATTCCCTCCTTTTAAATTTAAAAAGCCTTACAATAGCTATTATATGTTAGAGATATCCAGATTAAAATCCATCATTCAGGGGAGAGCTATTTAAGATGAAAGACGTATAAATTAATAAACAGTAGGACTTTGGTATGAATTTTATTGGAATTTGATTATATGAATATGGACTTAAAGGTATAGATTAACTCGCTACAATTTTCTTTTTTTGATGTGGTGCCCCATACCCATCAAAAAAAGAAAAATAAACGCCTCCCAAACGAGAAAATGAGCTGACTTTTTAAAGTAACTACCTGCAGAGAAAGAAAATTTTCATTTAGGGGGTATATTAAAACCTTAGCTTTATGGCGATGTGACGGCACCTCATATAGTCGTTTGACAACTTTACATATTTAAATAATTTTCGTTAGCGGAAGTTATTTAAGATTCTAACTTTTTCTTTCTTGTATGTAATTCAGTAATATATCTCGCTCTTTTTCAAATAGCATTTTAAGTTTACATAATATAATTATGGTTTATTATATTGTTTATCTAAATAGCACGTTCGCTCTTCACTTGTTAAAAACTGAAACCATCTCTGCCTAAACTTAATTCGCGCTGCATCTGCGTATACATGTGCTTCTATTCTCAAAGCTTCCGGAATTGGTCTTGGTTGTTGACTTTCTACTACCACTTAATCTTCTTGAAGAACTTTCAAACTATACCGGCTAAAATATGTAGGAACGGAATTTTTCCCGCAAAATTTCTACCTGCTAATCCAAAATTTATTGTTTCTTCTTCATCGTATGTACATTTATAGTGTGAAAATTCAAACTTTAATAGACACAAATAAAAGAAGAAACCTATATTGTTTCTCCTTTTCCATAAAATATTCTATTTTATAACCAAATTATATTATGAGAGTTTGTTTAATAGTTGATTCAAATCTTGCTTTGTTTTCGTCGCTAATGATTTTATTCGTTTCACATCTATTTTTTCTTTTTCAGCTGCAACAATTAAAGGATACATGCTTTGTCCAATTGTTTTATAATCAGTTGGATGAGTCGCTTCTAACTCTTTTTCGATTACATCCCATTTTTCATTTATTTGCTTCCCTAGTTTATTCACTGTATCTAACTTAGGGTTTGCAGCTAATTGTTTATCCAAACTGTCAATAAGTTGCGCAACTGCTTTCACATTCGTTTTCACAGCCACGCCTTTATTTGTATCCTTATTTGTATCTTTCGTTGCAGTTTTTCCATTAGTAGCCTGGTCTGTTGTTTTTGTACTTGTTTCTTTTTCTTTCGTTTTCTCATTTGTTGTTTTCGCACTACTCTCAGTTCCAGATGATTCTTTGGAATTCTTTTGATCTTTCTCTGTTTTTTCGTTAGTAGATGTGTTTGTTTCTTTCTCATCGTTTTTCATTGTAGATGTTTCATCAGCATTCGTTGTTTTCGCTTCTTCCTGCGCGTTCGTTTGTTCCTTTTTCACTTGATCTTTTTCTGTGGAGGTATTACAAGCTGTAATGGAGAGCATTGTACCAATTGCTAGTGATGCAATTGTTATTTTTTTCATTTTCATAAAAAGCCTCCTATATTTACATTTTTATCCTCCCCTTTACGATTCTATTTATCCATAAAAATCCCTTTTTGTTCTAACCATCATCTTTCCGACAGGAATCTTCATATTTATACGACACTTAACTATGAATCTAATTTTAAAATCCGCGTTTTTTCTACTCTATATAACATGCTTTATACGATACTTTCTCCAATAAAAATCGGAGGATGTATTGACCTATAAAGAACCACAAAAAATAACCCATATATTTACAATTGTGTTTTCACTATCAGAAGTCCCCATTTTCTGACAATACATTTATTTTACACAGAAAATAAATTCATAAAATATTTCTCACTTCGTATTATTTCTCAATATTTTTGTTTACATAATATAATTATAGATTATTAATAAAATCCACCATTCGAATGAATGACCTGTCCTGTTATCCATTTTGCTTCTTCACTTACTAAAAACGGTATTAAACGTGCTACATCCACCGACTCTCCTATTCTTCCAGCAGGAAATCTGGTTACTAAATGTTGTTGCATTTCTTCTGTCATCCACCCTGTATTGGTTGGTCCTGGATCAACAGCGTTTACAGTAATCCCCTTCTTCATTGCAACTGGTGCTACTGAAGTAGTAAAAGCTTCAATCGCTCCTTTCGTTGCTATATAAGCAAGTTCATTCGGCATTGGTCCAAGCGATTGTCCAGAGGTAAGATTGACAATACTTCCACTCGTTTCAAACGTATAATTTTTAATAAATAATGTACTTAATAGCATCGTAGCGCGCACATTTACCGTATAATGTCTATCTAACTGTTCTACATCTAACCCTTCAACATTTGTATCTGTAGAATACGCAGCATTGTTAATCAGAATAGACGGTTCTCCTAATCGTTCTGATACCATATATAATAAACGGTTAGGGGAATAAGACTGCGCTAAATTCACCTCAGCCATTTCACAGAGAACGCCATAATTTTCAATTTCTCTTTTCAATAAAAATGGTTCTTCATCATTCATACTCCATGGCATTGCCTTATCATACCTAGGCCAGTACGTGAAAAAAATATCAATGCCATTTTGAGCAAGTGCCTTACAAATCGCTGCCCCAATTCCATTTAAACGTGTCGCTCCTGTAACAATTGCTATTTTCGTCACTTGTTTCTCCCCCTATTTTGCAAAGTAAAATATACCTTCTAGTAAATTAAAATCATGCGTAATATTCCTTACAAATAAATCCCCTGCATGAATACAGAGGATTTATCGTTTTTTATTTAATATTTGCTAGAATGCGCTCTGCTCCTAATTGTAAACTGCGTGTTACTATTACATTTATAATAGTAAATACGATTAATAGAATGCTAAACATTCCCCACATACCGATTCCAAAGAAGTAGTATAATCCAACAACCCCGCCTACGATTACTAGATCCATCGCAATATTTGCAAGGAAATTCCACAGAGTTGTATACCTGCTTTTAAACAACTTCTGCTCTGAATCCCAATGTATATCCGCCGTTTGAGCGTCCCAACGTGTACCGATTAAATTCGTTAACCAAAGGCCATTTGCACTTAGTAAAAACCATAACAACATAAAGAGTGGTGAAACACCGGAAACAATTGTCATGATAAGACCAAACACAGCTAAAATTGTTATATTTATAAGCCATGCTGTAAAGACTTTTGCAAAAAATATATCTGCTGCCTTTACTGGTAAATAACGATTAACAAACCACGAGCTTCCATCCCTTGAAAAAGACGTTGTAGCAATGACATTACTTCCCATTAAGAATAGTCCTGCACAAAAACCTATGCCAAGAGCTAGACCAGACCATTCTGGCTCTTTTATAAATTTTGTTAACCACTTTAAGTTTCCCTCTTGTACGAAAAGAATAAAGAATAACATAATTGGCATCACGAAAGTTTGCACAATACAATTTATAAAAAATTGTGGTGTTCGGAATAAAATTTTGAACTCTTTTTTTACATAAGCCTTTATATGTGAACTTTGTACAGTCGATTTTTTTAAGTTCTCTGCTGAGATAGCCTCTTTTTTTGCAGTACTCGTCGAAAGTCCGATAACTCCTTTTAAATATGTACGCTGCGCAACATAGAAGAACAACCCAAAAAACGCTAAGGAAATCGCTGCAAAAATCACAACGTATATAATTCCTTTCCAAGAGGCATTTTCTATTAATCCCATTGCACCAAAGTATGTTGTTGGAAAATAATTTGTCATTTGAACGAACAGAGACGATTGGTTATCAGCAAAGTAATTTGCAACCATATCCCCTGATACTGCACTTTTGTTTCTCCACTGAATAAATACATTAATACCTACGACGAATAATAGAGTTAATATTCCGATAAATATATTACTGCGATCTTTATTCTTGGCTATATTTGTATAACGCATAATAACTGTCATTAAGAGTGATGCGAGTACTAATGGAATAACAGGGAAAAATATGTAAATTAATAGTGCATATACATAGTATGTAATAAATGCACCACTTTGCAAACCGTAAACAATAAAGAGTGGAAATAAAATAAAAGATCCCATTACATATTGTGTAATTAATACCGTAATGAATTTCGCCGTAATAATTTGTGATGGTTGTAGTGGTAAAGGTAATAGGGTTTCAACATCATTATTATAATAAAATACAGTTAAAATATTCGTAATACTAATTACAAATACCCATATGCTCGCAACAGCTAATCCCATTCCGATTATCGATGTTTCCTGACCAATTGATTTCATTCCAACATACATTCCATATGTAAGTGGACCAATAAATATAAATCCAGCAAATAGTAGGGCTAAAAATGAAAATGCATACGCCCACCTTTTCTTTTTATCCGTTATAATTTCTGCATAATTTAATTTCAATAATACTTTTGTTAATGTCCAAATTTTATTCATTTCCAGTCATCTCCAAGAACATTTTCTCAAGTGATTCATTGGATTTAAAATGATCTCTCATTTCATTTAAATTTCCTTGGAACTGCAAATTCCCCTTATTAATGATAGCTACGCGATCGCATAATTTCTCAGCTACTTCTAATACGTGTGTAGAGAAAAACACCGTTTTCCCTTTATCTGCATGCTCTCTCATCATCTGTTTTAAAATATATGCTGATTTGGGATCCAGTCCTGTCATCGGTTCATCTAAAATCCATACATCTGGATCATGAAGAAGAACACCGATAATAATAATTTTCTGTCTCATTCCGTGTGAATAGCTCTGAATTTGGTCAGACAAGGCATTATAAAGATCAAATCTCTCTGCTAAAAATTGAATTTTTTCCTGTCTAATTGCATTCGGCACCTCATACATATCAGCCATAAAATTCAAATACTCTATCCCTTTTAATCGCAGAAACATATCTGGACTATCCGGAACATAACCAAATGTTTTCTTTGCCTCCATAGGCTCTTTCATCACATCTTTTCCGTTGATCGAAATTGTTCCTTTATCTATTGCATGAATACCTGTTACCATCTTAATTGTTGTTGATTTCCCAGCACCGTTCGGCCCTAAAAATCCAAAAATTTCTCCACTAGGTACTGTTAAACTTAAATCTTTCACAGCATAGGAAGAACCATTATAACTTTTTGATACATTTACAATCTCAATCATTTTATCCAATCCTTTCCTCATTTACCAATAAACTATATCCCTATTATAGCATATTTTTATTTTTAGATTTTTGTATTTTTTTAGATTAAATATACTCTCACAAAATCTTTTTATAACTTATCTGTGCATTCAGAAAAAGGAATTCACTATTATTCCTATAGTAAGTATATATATTCATTTTGATTTTCCGACATGTAAATCACGGCTATGAAAATAAAAAGGAATCCCCACTCATTTTCTCCATTTGGTTTCACATGGCATGGGGCTAAAAAGACACTGACCGCTTCTATGCAAAGGCGGACGCTCTCTCCCACCTAAAAGGAAAGTTTTATATCGATGTTTCAATCTATATATAGTTCCTTAACCATTAAAATATATATATAAACCTAGACCAACAATTAAAACAACTGCTAACAAAAGGTAAATCATTGTAAGCCTTGTAATATTCCCTTTCGTTGATTTACTATAATTTTCATCTCCATTTTTCCCGACTACTATTGTTCCAACAACAATTACTGCCACAATCAATAAAACAATTAACATCCACTTAATCATGTGTTCCATTTCCCCCTTCCTCTTGCAACTATTTTATAATATTTTTACTATTTATAACTTTTAAATATTAACATTTTTCTGAACTTTAATTATATATATTATTCACTTTTCATTTACCTATTTGTTTTACTTATTCTTACGTTTGGATTCTCTATTTATTTGTACAACAAACCAATTGATGAAATGGAAGATGCGCCATGGCATTCACARCAAAAATAAAAGAATACCACGCCCATTCACATATGACCCCAGACGATTTAGCAAAGCTTATTGGTGTTCGACGCGAAACCATTAGTCATTTGGAAAAGAGAAAATATACCCCTTCTTTACAATTGGCTTATGATATTGCAAAAGCATTGAACGCTTCTATTGAGAAAATATTCATTTTTGATGAAGTATAGTAAATCCCCCTCTCTACTATGACGTAGAAAGCGGGATTTTTGTGAAATTTGCACCTATTGTTGAGAATAGCCCAGTGTAGCTAAAAGAATTCATTAAAAAACCCTTAGTTCCCCGTCTTTCCTACAATCCTTATAATATCGGTTAAATCACGAATTTCATATGTTGGTTTAATGCCTATATTATTTTCCTTGCAACACGGGTTGAACCAGCACGTATCAATCCCGTAATTTATTCCTCCTTGAATATCGGAAGTTAACGAGTCACCGATAATTAATACGCTCTCTTTATCTGTAATCTGCAGCTTTGAAAATGCATAATCAAAAATCCCTCGCACTGGTTTTTGAAATCCCGCCTCTTCCGAAATGATAATATGCTCAAAAGTATCACAGAGAGGCGACCCCTTGATTCTAGATTTCTGCACATCTGTGAACCCATTCGTGATAATAGCTAACCGACAATCAGCAAGCGTATTACACAAGTCTACAGCTCCTGATACCATATGTATTTCCGTCCCTAAATAGCCAAGATATATACTGTTGAATATATCAGCATTTATTTCAAGCTTATGAGCTAGAAATAATCTCCTAAATCTCTCCACTCCCAATTCAGATAAAGTTAGAATCCCCTGCTCTAAATCCCTCCATAATACTCTGTTAATCTCTTTATAGCTGTCTTCATAATCCACCAATCCCGTAGGTAATCCGAAATCTACAAACGTTTTATTTAATGCCTTTTTTTCAGACATACTAAAATCAAATAATGTATCATCCACATCGAATAAGATAACTTTATATTTCATAGGTACCTCCATTACTCACTACTGCTCTAGTTTGAATATATATTTCAATTTCTGTTCATAATCAGAACGTCTATAAACCTACCTATATTTTTTCTCTCTCTTCTACTACATGTTGTGTAGCTGACCCTGGATTTCCCCTTCGAAATTCAGTTCTTTTAATACAGCTTTGTTCATTTATTCTGTCTCATTCTTCATTTAATAAAAATCTTATATTATATACATAATACAGGATTTCCCATCAAAACAATTTACATGTTACTTCTCTTCTAGTAACAATGTTTTCATATTTTCTAGTTGTTCTTTTGTAAAGCCAAGTCCTTTTTCAGCATAGATTTCAATACTGCCAAATTTATGGGTAATTTCATCAATTGCTGCCTGTAAATACTCTGCACGAGCTTCAAACATAGCCCCTAATATCTCTTTACTTTCCTCATTTTGTAACTTTGCACCTAAAAAGGCCATCATTTTTTGATTTAACTTTTCACGGAATCCGTTACTTAATAAATAATCTTGCATCACCGTTTTTTCTGGGACACCAAGAAGAAGTAATAATAAAGCAGAACCAAACCCTGTTCGATCTTTACCAGCTGTACAATGATTAACTAGCGGTAAATTTTCCGGATCTTGAACTAGCTGTAGAAAGCGTACAAATGCTTCATTACCCTCTACAAAGCCTTTATTCATTTCCACTAAATATTCACCTGGTTTTCCAAGCATCGATAAATCTCCGACTTGGAAAAACTCATTAATATTTAAATCTTTTGCTATATCTTGCATGACTGGTAAACAAACTTGACGAACACCAGTGATACTTGGGTTTGGTTTATGCTTTACTTCAAAATCTGTTCGGTAATCACATACTAGTTTTAAGCCAGACTGTTGTAAATAAGCAATATCCCATTCTGTTAATCCTGCTAATTCCTCTGAACGATATAAATTGCCCCACTTTACTTTGTGGCCATCACTTGTTTCATAACCACCTAAATCACGGAAATTAAATGCTCCTTGTAGTGATAACCTACGTTCAGCTACAGTAACTACTTGTCCATTACTTGCTACTAATCGAAAATAAGGACGTGCTTTAGGGCTTGGATCTTCTAYCGTACAAGAAGATGCTTTTGATACTCTTAATAAAAATTGTCCATTTTCCTCAATCTTTTCTGATGAAGTACTCCAATAAATAGCAACTTCCTCTACTTCATCTTCCCATAATATATGTAACTTATTATCTAGATTTCGTTCTACACTTGCTTGTAACCAGCTTTTATGTTGTTTCATAATTTCACCAATGCTTTCTCTATATAATCCGTTAAATCAAGCAATACTCTATTCTATTGTATTACAAATATACTAGTTCTGTCGTGACTATATTTATGACACTCCCTTGTCTTTCTTAGAAATTAAGAAAAGATTTCTTGTACTTTTAAGAATGTTGTAGTTGGAATACCACGAAATACATAGGCAATCTGCTCGTCACCTAAATCTTGATATACGACTGTGCCACGCTGAGGATGTGTATAAAATTCTAGTCCATTTATCATTTGCATTGAACTGTAGTTTTTAATCCATGAAGATGCTGGATAGTAATTACGCTTCACATGGCGACACGCCCAAAGTGCATATAGTTGTTCTTTTACATCCCAGTACACATATTGCATTTCATTATTTCCTAAACCAATAGATTCGATTCGCCAAGAATTTGAGACTGTAATTGGTAAAGAGTTATATTGTATTTCATTTGGTGAAAACCACTTACTACATCTGCTTATTTCACCACCATTTGGTACTCTTGCTTGAAAACTTAATTGATGAAACGGTTTATTGATTTGTTTTTTTGCCTTCTCTAAATCTAATGGTTGCAAACCTTCCAAGAACTTTTCCATTTCTTGTTGTTGCACAAACCCTTCATCAATCGAAATTTCAATCTGCGTTTTCCATTTAGATATGGCATAACTAACTTTCCCTTTATCATTCAGCCCCCTCCAATATACAAGACCATTATACTGAAAGCATTCACCTTGTGCTTGATACATACAACTATCAGGAAATGTTGGCTCCATAATATCTAGAAAAAACTCTTTTACTCGAAATACTCCTGTTCGTGTAAAAACTTGAAACCGAAGTGTTTCCCATTTCTCTCCTTCCCTGCGCTCCGATACATTTTCAATATGCCATCCATCAAATAGCACAACTGGGTATAGCGTAATTATATGTTTAAGTTTTTGTTTTAACATAATAGCCCCCTCCTTCTTGACTACTTCGGGAGATGTTATTATTTATCCTTGCATGAGCAGGATTGTCTGCGAATATATAGAATACTAGGAAGCAAGGTGTTATTAAGGCCAGAGGAGGGACATCCTTGGATATCGTTACATTGCAACAACAACTCGATCTCATTCAACAAAATGACTATACGCAGATTCAGAACATCGATCTGAATGAGTTAAGTTCTCATATGATTGGGCATATTGGAACGACCGATAGCTATGTACGTGATCAATTAATATATAAATGCTTTGCACATTTTATTCAAAATGAATTCCTATCTCATGATAACTTGGAGACTTTGTTAACAACCTGTCTAGGCGATGATTACTTATATCAAGAAATCTCCTCTCCAAATACAGATGATGTTTTTACTCGTTCCTATACCACTTTATTAATAGGATTAATTATACAGTTCGATAATTCTCACTCATTCTTATCACAAGAAACCGTGCAAAAAGTAAAAGAAAAGCTTATTACATATATGAATCTTGAAACAGATTATCGTGGATATGTACAAGATAAAGGCTGGGCTCATAGTGTTGCCCATGCAGCCGATGCCTTTAACGAACTCGTGCACAGCGCACATATTAGCTGTTCCTGTTATGAAGAAATTGCGCATTGCATATTAAATAAAATTTTCATTTACTCTGCCTTATATCATAATAATGAAGATGAAAGAATTGTAACCCCCCTCCTATCTATGCTTTATTATGATTTCTCAAGAGAGCAACTTTTTTCAATTATTTATAAAAAAATAAAACGTTTACCACAATTCAAAAAAAGGCTCTCTTGTCATGAATACTGTATATTATGCGCAAATTTAAAAACTTTTTTACGAACCTTATTTTTCAGAACAAAAATAGACCCAAACCTTTCTTCTGTAGCAAATCGAGCAGAAAAAATGTTAAGAGAATTACATAAGTATTGCTAATTCTAAAGGAGAAAAGAAAATGGGATATATCGAAGACATGCGGAAGCTCGTAGGTAATCACCCGCTTATACTAATTGGTTCACACGTTATTATTGTAAATGAGAAAAATGAGATATTACTTCAACTCCGCACTGATTTTAATATGTGGGGCATTATTGGTGGTGCTCTTGAATATGGAGAAACATTAGAAGAAGCTGCAAACCGAGAAGTATTGGAAGAAACAGGACTTATCATAAAAGATTTAGAACTCTTTCACACCTTTTCAGGACCAAACTTGTTTCAAGTATATCCAAACGGCGATCAAGTATATGGTGTCATGGTTGTTTATATTTGCCGTAATTATGAAGGTGATTTGCAATGTGACCCTAATGAATCAAAAGAATTACGTTTTTTCCCATTGCATACACTCCCACATAATATTGGCGCTGTACCTAAAATGATTATTGATCAATTTCAACAATCATATGCAGCGAAAACAGAAAAATAAGGGAACGCTTATCGTTCCCTCTCATATCCAATCCGCTTTTTAATTTCAGCTAAATTCACCTTCGCGATTTCTCTCGCACGCTTCGCACCTTTTTCTAAAGCTTCATACAATAAGTGAGGCTCATTCATATATCTCTCATACTTCTCTCTCGGTTCTTCTAATTCACGGTTTACAACGTAAAATAGTTCTTTCTTCACTTCCCCCCATCCAATACCTTCTCTATATCGCTCTTGCATACTTCGTATTTCTTCCTCTGTTGCAAATTCCTTATATATCATAAATAATGTCTCAGGTTCTTTCGGTTCATGAGGTAGTGAAGAATCTGTTTTAATTTTAAAAATTAACTTTTTAAGCTTTTCAGGTTCTGCAAATAGCGGAATCACATTCCCATAACTTTTACTCATCTTTCGTCCATCAAGCCCTGGTAAAATGGCTCCTTCTTCTTGGATAATATACTCTGGAAGCCTAAAGGTCTCTCCAAATGTATGATTAAAATACGTCGCAATATCCCGAGCGATTTCAATGTGTTGAATTTGATCTTTTCCAACAGGCACATGACTAGATTGAAATAACAATATATCTGCAGCCATTAAAATTGGATACGTATACAATCCCATATTGACACCTGTATCAATATCAACACCTATTTCTTTATTTTGTTCTATCTTTGCTTTATACGCATGAGCTCGATTCATAAGGCCTTTTGGAGTCAGACAAGCTAAAATCCATGCTAGTTCTAAAATTCCCGGAACTTCAGTTTGTCGATAAAAGATAACTTCTTCTCCAAGCCCTAATGATAACCACGTTGCAGCTACCTCTTTTGTATAATCACGAAAAAGCTTAGGATCTTGTACAGCGTTTAATGCATGGTAATCCGCTATAAAATACAGTGCTTTCCCTTCTTGTTTTTTAGACATGTTTAATGCAGGTTTAATCGCCCCGATATAATTTCCTAAATGCGGGTGGCCAGTTGGCTTAATCCCTGTTAACATTATTTTCTCACTCACACTAGCTCCTCCTTTCCAAAATAAAA
Source organism: Bacillus sp. 05T22 (assembly GCF_056396765.1). Classification (NCBI taxonomy): domain Bacteria; kingdom Bacillati; phylum Bacillota; class Bacilli; order Caryophanales; family Bacillaceae; genus Bacillus; species Bacillus sp. 05T22. The sequence continues at coordinate 18,024 of NZ_JBFTMC010000048.1, read as the reverse complement.
GAGCCCCTCATCCTAGAAAAGGACGAGAGACTCCCGCGGTACCACCTTTATTAGCTATAGTCATAGCTCACTTGATGCTTCTTTAACGCGAAGCAAATCGTCTTAGCCTACTCATTTCAGCTAGAAGCTCCCGAGCCCATTCCATATTTATCCCCTACTGATTCCCACCAACCATCAGCTCTCTGTGAAGTTCTAAATATGTACTCTTCTCTATCATCACTTTTTGTTTATTTCTTACATTTTATCACATTTATTTTTCTTACAAACATAAATATTCTGTTTTCTGAAGAAGGAATTTTACCTTTTTTTGTTTAATTATATATAGGTTTGCAGAAAAGGATTCTACAACTTTGGAGGAATTATCATGGTAAAATATATTTCGAAAAACCAGATTTCAAAAAATCCCCTTGCCTACATTATGCTTATGAATCTGGAAAAACTGGTGGTACAACACTTGCAGTCTTAAATGCAGCTAATGAAATTGCAGATGCACTATATTTTAAAAATGAAATTTCATTTTTTGATATTGAAAAAACAATTTATTCTACACTCTAGGCACATCACAACATTGCAAATCCAGATTTAGAAACAGTATTAGACGCCGATCGTTGAGCTCGTGAATATGCAAACGAATTATTAATTAGAAAATGAAAAAAGAGCTAAAACAGAATGCGTCTGTTTTAGCTCTTTTTTTACGTGTTCAATTTAATAAATCTATAGCCATGTGTAACAAGTACCTTTAAAATCGCATATCCAGGAATCGCTAAAATGATACCCATCATCCCAAATAGATTTCCTGCTGTTAAAATAATAAAAATGATTGTAATTGGATGAATATCTAATTTTTTCCCCATTACTTGTGGTGAAATAAACTTTCCTTCTGCCAATTGAACAACCATCATAACAATGATTACCTTTAAGACCATTGCTGGCGAGTCAATAAAAGCAATAATTAAAGCAGGTGTAATTGCAATAATCGGCCCTACATACGGTACAACGTTTACAATCATCGCTAAAACTGCAAGTAACACGGCATATTTAATCCCAATAATTAAATAACCAATTAACAACATAATACCAATAAATAGGCTAACAATAATTTGCCCTCTAATATATGAGCTGATGGCGTAATGCATATCATCTAATATAAGCTTAGCTGAAGATCGTCTTTGTTCTGGAATAAATCTCAAAAAGTATCTTGGTAATTGTTCACCGTCTTTTAAGAGATAGAACAATATAAAAGGAACCATTACAAATGTAAGAACTACTTCTGTAAGTGTACTTAAGAACCCAGTTACATTCCCTGTCACTGATGATAGTGAATTTGTAAAATTTATTGTAGAATCTTTTACAATACTACCTACATCAATATTTAAGCTATCTTGAACCTTTCCAATTATATTACTTTCTCCAAATCTACGTGCTGCCCTTTCAATTTCATGACCGAAATATGGCAAGTTATCTATTAATGCATTTACTTGATCTTTAATAATCGGAATAACTGTTACAACAAGAAAAACAAACAACCCGGTTACAAGTATGTATATAGAAGCAATGGAAATGATTCTAGAAACACCTTTTCTTTCTAAAAGCGAAACAAATGGATGTAAAATATAAAATAGTACACCAGCTAACAACACTGGAAAAAAGATTGTTTTTAAAAAGACAATGAACGGTGTAAATACAAACGAAATTTTTGTTAGTAATAATATATTCACAAATAGTAAGGCAAATCCAAGTAGCACCGCTAAATAATTTTGCTCTTTAAAAAACTTTTTCAGTTTATCTCTCTTTCGTAAATTTATTTTCTCCAAATATACCACCTCTCTAAGTATGAAAAACCCTTAAAAAGGGCTTTATGAGACAATCAGTAATATATTTCTATTTACATGTAGCTTTTACTACAAATGATACACTTAAAGCCGATACAATTGCACCTAATAAACCAATAATAATATTACCAAACATGCCATGAAGAAATCCCTTCCCTTATCTGTTGCAATACTTATAATAGCCCCAACGAAAAATGTGATAATCCATCCCATTTTCCGTTCTCTTTTTCTATTAAGATGTTGATTTATAATTAAATATAAAAGGAGATTTACTACAATAACACGAAATTATGTACATACATTGTATCCAAAAAAACTAAATTCTGTCAAACAACATGGAGATTATAAGTATATTAAAATATCTTTTTTTCATTCTAAATTAGGATTTTAGCACTATTCGATGTGAATTGTATCTTATTTCAAGACAAAAACCAACCTACGTTCCCTCTTTCAGAAAGGAGATCAACAAATGATTTTTAAAATGAATCCTGCTTCTATTGAAGTTGCATCCGCTATTTTAGCAATCCAAATTCCTGCTTATCAGGTGGAAGCAAAATACATTAACAGTGTAGCAATCCCACGTTTATATGATACTGTGAAAGACATTCAAAATTGTAATGAGACATTTTATGGATACATCTTTGAAAATAAACTAATAGGTTTTATTTCTTTTGTAAATGAAGGAACAATTATTGATATCCATCGCCTAGTTGTATCACCCGACTATTTCCATAGAAGAATTGCAACAAAGTTACTCCTTCATTTATTTAGCGCATCCCCTGATACAAGTAAATATATTGTACAAACAGGGAAAGCAAACACCCCTGCCCTTTCTCTATATAAAAAACACGGCTTTGTTGAAGTAAACGACATTGTAGTACCCGACGGAATCGTCCTTACTCAATTAGAAAAAGACAGAAAAAAATAAATAGTTTGACTTATTTGTTTTATTATGTTATTTTTTACTTTATAAAACCTTTTGCTTAATCCAAATTTTGGAACGGGGGAACCATTTATGTAGCCTATGCTACTTGGGGCGAATCTTTTTTAAGTAGGGGAACTCTCACTTCCCGAGTCCGACAGCTAACCTCGTAAGCGTAATGGGAGAGGGAAGGTGCTTTTTACCTATGTTACACAGTATCCCTCCTTAACTATAAAGTGTATGGAATCGTTATCACAAAAAACTATATTTATAGTAAAGGAGACTTGTACAATGTTACGTTTATCAGATCATGAAATAAAAATGATGGAGCAACGCCTCCGATTGGAGCAACAGCGTACGTATCAAGCAAACAAAATTGTAGATAGTTTACATCACAAATACTTTTTTCAACATATTTTTCAGCCGAAAAGATAAATTAACATGCTAAAATTGCTAATAGGTAAAGGTAGAAACGTTGTAAATAAAAAAACTTTACTAAGTTAGCCCTTTTATGTTCTTTCTTTAAGTGAAAAAACATTATTCGATTTATTCAAAAAAAACAAAACTTCATTACCATGTGTAATGAAGTTTTGTTTGCTACTGAATCACTTAGAACATACGTCCTTTTAGTGCTCATATAATTTCTCTTTCTTACTAAGCTTCCTTATTACAATTATATAGGCGCAAAACAAAGCACACTTTATAAACAAGAGACTGCAAAGTTTGTAACATACGACCCTATGCTGCAGTTACTGAATTTCCTTTCTGCTCTCTCCTATTCTTTTTCTTATACCACCACATATATATTCCAGTAAACATTAAAATAGATGGAGTAAGTCCACCGATTACATATAAGACTTTTGTAAATATTCCACCAAATGTCCCTGTATGTAACGGAAGATGCCAAGTTTGATAGGTAAGTCCACGATCTACATTGGGATCCATCTTTGCGATTACTTTTCCACTATACTGGTCCATCCACACCTTTACATTCCCGTTTCCTGGATCATACGAACGGCTCATACGAATTTCGATAGCCCCTTCTGCCTTTCCTTGTTTCACCTTCTCCGGAATTCTCACTTGCATAATTGTTCCTTCTGGCACTTCTTTTTCAGCTGTATGTAATAATCGATCAAGAGGAAGCTTTCCACCTGAAAGGGGTTTAGAAATTAGCTGTTCTTTCGCTGGCATCACAGTAGCCTTTGCACCAAACCATCCAAAAATAGTTTTATCATACACAAAAAGACCACCCGTTAACGAAACGATAAGTAAAAATGGAACAGAAACAGCACCAATAACTCTATGTAGATCAAATTGCTTTACATATTGATTCCTGCTTTGACGAATAATAAATCCACGCATCCATTTTCTGATTCCAGGCCACCATAAATATAACCCTGATAAAATAATAAAAAAGAAAATAAATCCAATTATACCTACAATCTCTTTCCCCTTAAAATCATTAAGAAGTAAATGATAATGAAGTTCACCTACTTGATTAAAAAATGCTTTTTCTCCTAATTCTCCATTAATTTTACCGCTACCTGGATCAATATAAATTTCTTGTTTTTCTTTTCCTTCTTTCACTCGAAATAAGTAAACACCTTGGGCACTTGGTTCATCAGGTGTATACACACGTTGAATATCACCTTTTGGGTGTTTTGCTGCTATAGTTTGAATTGCTTTCTCATAAGTAACCTTTTCCCCTTCTGTTACTCTGTATAAATCAGGATGTAATATACGATTTAGCTCGTGTTCAAAAACAAGTAAACTTCCTGTCAATCCAATTAGTACAATAAACATCCCAGCTATCATACTAAGGTATAGATGAATCTTCCTAATCACCTTTCGTACTTTCATACATATCCCCCTTAATTTATGAAAATCAAATTAATATTAAAGAGAATAATTATCATTGTCAATAACGAAAAGTTAGTTTACTTTTTCTTTTTAACCAGTTACATATTTCTTCAAAAATGAGTAATCCATAAATAGACAAATAAAGAAAGAGAAAATTGAAATATACATTCCGTTTCTCTCTTTCTTTGTTTAGCTAACAATTTGATAATGTATCAATCTATAAGTACTGTTTTAAAAATAATTCTTCATTAGCTCACTCATCCAATTCGGAACACGAACATTCTCTCTCACATCAAATGCAGCAATATATGGTTTTACATCTAAAATAGCTGTTTGATCATTAGCATCTAACCCTTTTACTGTAATAATATTGTTTTTAATTTCTAATATTTCAACAGTAGTAATTCCAATTGGATTCGGACGATACTTTGTCCTTTGTGCAAAACATCCCTTTTCATCAAAGTCACTTAATCCTCTTGGTCTTCTAATCCATGATTTGTCGTTTTCTTCCTGAAAATCATTCATATAGAAAATAATAGTGGCATGAGAATATTCATCAAGGCCAATTAATCCTTCAATATATTCTGGGTATATCCTAATATTAGAAATAACATTTCCCCAATTACTATATACTTTTTCATCGATAGAAGAATGTACCTCTCCAATTTTCACCATATTAATATTACTCATTATTTACACCTTCTTTTTTATACAGTAACTTATTTTCTTGCTTTAACAATTAAAGTCGTCGGTAACATTCACATCATATAACCTGAGCGTCCTTTTCTCTTCGCCCGATAATTTTTCACTTTCGCAATCGTACCACACGCTCTCCCATCTTTACCTCCAGCATACATACCACACCAACGTTTACTCCCATTACGAGAATAATCATAAAAAACCCAGCGGCAATCTGGACATGCTTTTAACCGGCTCCATCTCTTTTGATCAATAGCAACCAAAATACTTTGTAAAATCATCGTATACAAATTTTCTTCTCCAATTGGTTCATATGCAACAGAATCCATATTCTCTGTCACACATACTCGAAACGGATACTTTCCAAACCATTCTTGTAGTGTCCCTTTCTCCTCAACCACGAAACGAATTCCATCTCTAAATTGCTTCAGCTCATCCAACGTACCAAAAGAGAGTTCCTCATCAAAATGGTTTCTCATAAATTGAAGTACATCATCTATTGTATTAAGCTCATCTACCTGCTTCCTTGTATCATTTGGAATTCTCCATGTATTTAAAAAATTTCTTACAACTTCTAATTGTCCTGGTGCCTCTTGGCCGTGACTCAAATTCATTCACCATCTTTCTAAAATTTACTTTTTTCTGACTTTATGTATAATTATAATATAAAACAGTTAACCATTAAAAATTTTTAACGGTTACATTCCAGGAGGGATTTTATGAAAAACTTTTCAATACCCATACGTTTTATACTCATTTCTTCCTTTTTCATGGCATTTGGATACTTTGCTGTGTATGCCTTTCTCGCTATTTATTTATCAAGTTTTTTATACTTTTCTGCCATGCAAGTAGGAACAATTTTAACAATTATGACTATCACATCACGAGTTATCCCTTTATTTTCTGGTATCATTGCCGACAAAGTAGGCTATATGATTATGATGATATCTGGTTTACTATTAAGAGGCATTGGCTTTATTTGTTTAGGGATATTTTCAGAGTTTCATACTATTTCAATTTCTGCTTCACTAATTGGGTTCGGAACTGCATTTTATGAACCCGCTGCACGCGCTGTATTTGCCTCACAACCTGCTCGTATCCGAAAAGATTTATTTACATACTTAAATCTCGCTTTTAACAGCGGAGCTATTATCGGCCCAATTGCTGGCAGCCTGTTACTCATATGGAATCCTTTGTATCCATTTATACTTACTGGATCACTCATGTTATTATTTGCTGTCCTTTTTTATCCTCTTAGAAGTCACTTTCAAGTCTCTACGGAAAATGTACAGCTCTTATCTGGATTTAAAGCCGTTATTGAAAATAAACATTTTCTCTCATTCTCAGGCATCATGATTTTCTTTTACATTATGTTCACTCAACTTACTGTTGCTCTTCCTCTTCATATGACCAACATCAGTCATAATGAAAAATTAGGAGGAATTGTTATTACAATGAATGCTATTACAGGCGTTTTATTTATGATTGCTTTTAGGAAAATCTTTCACAAATACACTACACTATCGATTGTAAAATATGGCGTTCTATTAATGGGAATTTCTTTTTTACTAATCCCCTTATTTCAAGATCCGTATTGGCTATTTGTTTGTGTTATTTTATTTACAATTGGTGAAACACTTGTATTACCTAATGCTGACATTACAATCGCGAATTACAGTAATGAATCTTATACAGCTACATATTTTGGTTTTTACCAGCTATCTCTCGCTGCCGGATTTATGATTGGAAACTATACAGGAACATGGCTTACATCACAGATGCAAGAGACATATACACCTTGGTTTATTTTGGGAACACTTGGTGTTATAGGTTTTATTTTGCTTCATATTTTAAAAAATATGKAGCAAAAACACGAAAAAGAGATGATTCATACAGGATTATAAACGTATATAATGCAATGAAAAGCACCGTCCAGTCTATTGAACGGTGCTTTTCATAAAAAATTATAATTTTTTAACATTTTAGAATTAGTCAATTTAACACCTTTACGTTCTACGGTTTGTGAACAAACCATTTTGTAGCCTCCAAGTTCAAAAAATGGCTTAGCTGTAATACTTGCTTCTGTATCAATTTCTAAAAGATTTAATTTCTTCGTCTCAGATTCAAGCATATCAACTAAAGCTGTGGCTATACCTTGTCCTTGATAATCTTTATGAACATACAGTCTATCTAAGTGTCCATTATGCAGTGAACTTTATTTCAAATCCATAATAATATCCAGTATAAAAAACACCTTTTAGTAAAACTAAAAGATGTTTTTTTGTGAAACCATTAATGAATATCATGTTTTTTGAAATTACCGCCTTTTACTTCTGCTACGTCATATACGGTAATAAAGGCATTTTCATCAATTTCATGAATGAGTTCTTTCATTTTACTTTCTTCTAAACGGTTAATGACACAAGTGATTTCTTTAAATTGTTCCTTTGAATAACCGCCGTAAACTTCATTATACGTTGCACTTCGACCTAAGCGATCTCGAATTGTTTCTACCATTAATTCAGGTTCCTTTGTGATAATTTTAAAGGTTTTAGAACCACTTAAACCTACTTCAACGATGTGAATTACTTTAGAGGCAATAAAGTAAGCAATTGCCGAAAGAATAGCTCCTTGAAGACCAAATACTGTTGAGACAAAAATAAAGACAAACATGTTTAAAAATAAGATGAGATCACTTGTCCCAAAAGGTAATTTTCGAGAAAGTAATACGGCTAACATATCAATTCCATCTAATGCGCCACCATTACGCAATGCTAACCCCATACCAAAGCCGATGATAATCCCACCAACAACGGTAATTAACAATGTATCACCTTGAATAATAGTTGGTACTTGGTGCATAAGGACAGTACCGATTGCTAGTGAAGCAATACCGATAACCGAATAAACAGCAAAACTTTTACCAATTTGCTTATATCCTAACCAAACAAAAGGGATATTAATGACTGCAATTAGAATTCCTAATGGTAATCCAAATAGTTCTGAGCTAACGATACTTAAGCCCGTCACACCACCATCTGATACGTTGTTTGGGATTAATACTGATTCTAGTCCATACGCTGTTATAAATGCCCCAATAATAATCATTAATGCTCGTAAAACGATTTTTAGTTTATGGGGCTTGTTCTTTTTGATTGTACTCATATAATTTCCTCGCTTCAAACTTTTTTCCTTTTCATTACTACACATTTTTTAATCAGTTAAACTCATTCCTAATAACTATTCTAACACATTTCCATCAGAATATTTCTTGAAGTATTTTGCCTCTTTAAGTAATTTTTTTCACAATCTCTTCTAAAATGTAAAAAAGATATCCAATTTTCTTTTAAGCTGTTATTCAACAAAGTGGCCCGATTGTGGAATTACAGAACGGGCATATTATTAAATCAATCCTATTATTTGTATGTTGGATAAACTCATTAATTTCCTCCTCAGATATCTACAATTCAGTTTTAATTGCAATTAAACCGAAGAACTCAGTTTTTTGCAGAGGTTATTATCAAGTGAAATAGTATTATGTTGGTTTGAAATAAAGTTTGGTCAAAAATACCCCGCAAGCCAGCATTATGCAATAAATAAAAAGCATTCATTTTGAAAAAAGATTTAATCAAAACACGCTCTTAATATTTTCAGTTGGTTCACTCTTTTATAAAAAAGTCTGATCATTCCCTATCTATGTTGCTTCACAATCGCGCCCTTTAATGGAATAACTATCTTAAAATCACTTAATTCTTAATTAACTATAGATTTAGTTGAATAAGAAAACATAGTTATAGTTTGGTTAGTTAATTTTGTCCCTTTGAACCTGTCCAATTTGACGTCATCACATGTTATTTATCTATATTGGAAATAACTGCTCCAGTCATGGCATCAATGTACTGGATGGAGGTCCTGGAATGACAATCACACGCTTGATAAACAAGGATATAGGATTCTGTTTCACTATCATAATTTTTGTTCCAAGCTAATTCAAAATCCAAATGATTGATAAATATTTCACTTGCTTCTTTTTTAGAAATAACCGGTTCAACAGGGATTTGGCTCAATTGTTCCATATCAAAACGCGGTCCACTATAATGATCAACCTGTCCTGTTTGACGATTAACAACAACCATAACTCGCCACTTCGTTCATTAAACCACATAAAGCTTCTGATTTTACCAGTTTTCTTTGAAATGAAGGCTTTAACTGTATCTTCTGACTGTCTTTTGAAAAAGCCATTTATAGATAAATCTCCTTCCTTCATCTCCCAGTCCCGATCACGCCACACTATGCCCGTTTCTTCTCCCATATCTACTTCACGAATGACTTCCATCCTCTCGGTAATACCAATGATATCTTCAATAGATAAATCTTTTCGTAAGGTCGTACTCGAAGGAGGAGTAAGCAAGACATATGTTTGCGGAGCGTCTTCGTCATGTATAATCGTTAACGTTGGTTTCAAAACGCCAGCTTTATATTTCATAAAAAATTGCTCAGGTTCGTACACAAGACGGAGTCCATCTACTGCTACATCATGAGTAGCAGTATACAACTTTGCAATTGTCAGTTGAAAATTAAGTCTATTTTGTACGTGTTCAACCAGTTTTTCTTTTGAAATCAACGTTTTCGGAATATCAGGAATCCTTTTCACACCTTCATATGTAAAGTTAACAATATTCCCCGCGAGGTCTATATCAATATAACAACCAGCATGTTCTAACGGTAAGTCCATTACGATTTGTTCATAGTAAAAACGGTCTGCACAAGTAATTTCTTTTGTTTTATAGTATGTTAAATCTTTTAATGCTTCAGGATAATGGCTAAGTAAGAATTGTTCGGCACATTCTCTTTTTTCCTCTATATTTAAAGGCATCACATCTGAATTTTTATCGTTATTATCAATTGATAAACCAGTCAAATTACCAGATAAATCCAGGTTAATAGTAATACCCTCATCTTGTTCTTCGTTTGTCCATGAAAACATAGCCTCCCCTTCTCCATTCTCTCGCTCAACATACTCCTCTATGAGAGGTTGAAAATGACTAGGAATTTGGACCATCGATATTGCACGTTTCTTTAATTCTTCTCTTAGCAAGCAAGCCACCTCTGTATTTTTGATATTTCTTTCTCTTTCTCCACTATTTTAATTTTACATTACTTAAAAGAATTGATATACTTTCTTGCATTTTTCTGCTTCTTTGAATAACGTCAGTATAATAACTACTTCGAAACCTTTTCAAAAAATCCCTGCATATTCCACAAAATGGCCCTATAATAGAATAATAAAAATAGAGAAACAGATACAACTTAGCTTATTTTTCTTCAAGTAACGCCCCCGTTGCTTGAAGAAAGTATAAAAATTTAAGGTATTACACCTGAAAAATCCCCTTTTAACACTTCTTTTTCATTCTGATTTTTACATAAAAAAGATGCAATAATAACTGTTCTATTATTTTCTTGCCTTTCGTATTTTTCAATTTTCACTTCACAACTTATTGTATCCCCCGAAAATACAGGTCTTAAAAACTCAAAATTCATAGTACGAGCCAGTACGTTATGATCCCCACCAACTTTTGTTGGTAAAGTTGCCGTTTATAAACCTTGAACTACAAGTCTACCCTGTTCATCTGGGGTTATATGATGAATCCCTTCATCACCTGAAAGCTCTGTAAATAATTCAACATCCCTTACTGTAAAAGTCCGTTCAAATGTAATTATATCTCCTACTTTTAATGGCATATGAATCTCCTTCTGAAGGTTTTATACTGTACACTTAATAATAATCAGAATATTACAACAATACCAAACGATATTCAATAACCCATCCGTTAGTGAAAAAGCGTCTCTGCATGCAGACGGTAGCCTGTTAGTTATACAAGCACGTACTTAAATTTTTCTAAGGGAAATACTAAATATTGAGGTGAGTTCAGTTCATTCTATTGAAGTCTTATCTTGTTGTGAGAAAATCTTGAGGTTTCCAATCTATCGGCTTTATGCTCTTATTCATCCATTTCTTTTGTGCTGCTTGGTATGGGATGGCAGCGATTAAATGATTATTGTGCCAGCTTACTGCTCCGGAACGAATCATTTCATCGAGTAGTATTTGAATAAATTCTTCTAGCTGAAGCTGGAAAGAGTAGCGTGCAAAATCTTGGAACCAACCACACTTTAGTAGGTAGTTATCGATTTCTTCTTTTGCCAATCCGTTTTTAAGGATTAATGTGAATGAAAAAATCCTCTTGCAGGCATGCCATGAAACTTTTTCTGGCATCCTGAGCCACTTTTCAAACCGTTCCCTTGCTGCATCAATAGCAGCGAGAGGATTCTCCATTTGAGGTCCATGTCCTGAATATGCCTGTTGAATCCGGAGCATGGACAATCCTTCCAAACTTTCAATAGATCGTTGGATGGATGCCACACCCTCTCGAAAAATATTTAACCATCGATATCATTTTTGTGAAAAAGATCCCCGCAAATTAATATCTCTTCTACAGGTTCATATAAAGAAATATGCCCTAATGTATGTCCTGGTGTGTACAAGAACTTTCAAGGTTCTACTTCCTGTATTAATCTCATCGTTATCTGAGAGCTTTGTATCGACTCGATAAGGTTCTACAGGCTGCTCTAACCATTCTGCACTACAGGCTTCAGGGTCACAAGAATTAATTAAATCGGCGTCCCATTTATGAGCAGCAATCGTAACAGCATAATTTTTTTGAAGATGATAATTGCCTCCTACATGGTCACTATGCTAGTGCGTGTTTACAATAAGATGTAACTCTTCTGGAGAAACGCCTGTTTCTTTAATTAATTGCTCTGTCTCTTTCGCATCACTTCTGCATAACGATCTTCCATTATCGGGCGTATTTCTTATAAAAGAATTGCGTCTTTATTAAGAATCAAAAACCATGAGTGATTTCAATAGCAGCTGTCTCCACGGGAGGAAAGACCTCGATAACGATGTGAGAAACTAAGACATCAATGTTATAGTCAGTATTTTTAGGAAAAAAACAAGTCTAGAGTTCCCTTTTTTATAGGAAGCTCGAGCATTCGACCCACTGATAAAGGGAAACCCAAAGGGCATACTAAGATTATATTTAAAATGGGAGGATATAAATTTGAGTACAATAGAGAATGCATTATCTATCTTCGCCTTAGGCGGCTTGAATGAAATCGGGAAAAATATGTATGCAATCGAATATTCAAACGATATCGTGATTATCGACTGTGGCAATAAGTTTCCAGATGAAAGTTTATTAGGAATTGATTTGATTATCCCTGATATAGCTTACTTAGTAGAAAATAAAGATAAAGTCAGGGCTTTAATTGTCACACATGGACATGAAGATCATATCGGGGGGATCCCGTTCTTCTTAAAAAAATTGAATGTACCCGTTTATGCCACACGCTTCACACTAGGATTAATTGAAATCAAATTAAAAGAACATAAACTTCTAAGAGAAAGCGAACTTGTTGAAATCAACTCAAACTCAAACTTGACAATCGGAGAAATGAGTGTAAGCTTTTTCAAAGTGACCCATAGTATTCCTGATTGCTTGGGAATGGTCTTTCACACACCAGAGGGTAATATTGTACATACGGGGGACTTCAAGTTCGATTTAACCCCTGCGAATAATGAGAATTCGGATATTCATAAAATGGCTGAAATCGGCAAAGAAGGAGTCTTGCTTCTATTGTCTGAGAGTACCAATGCAGAACGTCCTGGTTTGACCCCATCGGAACAAATGGTAGGTGAACATGTGGAAGCAGCTTTCATGAAAGCCGAACGCAAAGTTATTCTTTCTACCTTTGCTTCAAATATTAGTCGCGTTCAGCAAGTCGTGAATGCAGCGCAAAAAACAAATCGAAAACTTGCGTTGCTTGGACGAAGTATGGTTAAGGTCGTAGCGGTTGCTATGGAACGTGGTTATTTAACAGTTCCATATGGAATGTTAATTGACCCACATGAAATCAATGAAATGGCTCCTGAAAGGGTGGCTATTTTATGCACGGGGAGTCAAGGAGAACCATTGGCTGCTCTTGCTCGCCTGTCCACTGGAAACTTTCGCGGTGTCGACATTTTACCTGAAGATACGGTTATCTTTGCAGCAGGTCCAATACCCGGGAATGAACGAAATGTCACGAGTATCGTAGACAACTTATTTGCACTTGGAGCCAAAGTGATTTATGGATCAGGAAGTACATCCGGAATGCATGTTTCTGGCCATGGTTATCAAGAAGATTTAAAACTAATGCTTACATTAATGAAACCAAAATATTTTATTCCCATTCACGGTGAATTTAGAATGCTACACCATCACCGTTTGTTAGGTGAATCCGTTGGAGTAGAGCAAGGAAACACGTTTATCATCAATAATGGCGATGTCGTCGATATTGAACATACCATTGCCCGTCAGACCCGGAAAATACCGGTTGGGAATACCTACGTAGACGGGGGGGATGTCGATAATATTGGGGAAGTTGTGTTACGAGACCGCAAACAACTTTCAGAGGATGGGATGCTCATGATTGTTTTAACTATGAGCAAAGCGGAAGGAAAACTGATTTCTGAACCCGATACCATTTCTCGTGGATTTGTGGATAGAGATTTCTCGGAACTCCGAAGAGACGTTAATCGACTTACTATAAAAACTGTTAACGAGCTACAAGAAGCAAATAGAAACCAATGGAATGTAATAAAAAAACAAATAAAAAAATCAATACGACAATATGTATATACACATACTAAGAAAAAGCCAATGATTGTTCCTATACTTATTGAAATCTAATAGGGGGAAAGTTTTCAAAAAAATGAATTAATTGATCTTCAACAATTGGGCGCAATTCTTGTCCTGTTATAAAAATGTTTTAGACCGAACATCGTTGGTCTGATTAGATTTCTCTATTCTTATTTTTCTAATTTAATAAAATAAAGATTTAGACTGCGGACTAAGTTTCATTTCGTGAAAAAAGTTTTTATTAAAATAAAGTATTAGACTGAATAGCAGATATGCGATTTTTATACGAGAAATATGTAAAGTGACAATAAAATTATTTAATTTTAAAACCTCAAACACGCATAACCCCATGCTGATTTTAGGATGGGGTTAAAATAAAATTGTTTAATTTTTTTAAGGTCTTGAATTTTATGTTGGATGTCCTCTAATTTAAGAACAGTGAAATCATATATGTCACGGCACTTTGCTTCATTGCGATCGACACCCCCTAGCAATTTGTCAATTTCATTTAAGGTAAATCCCAATTCCTGCGTCCGTTTTATGAAATTCAAATGATCGACCGTTTGTAGGGAATACACTCGGTATCCTTTTTCGGTACGATTAGGCTCTGGAATTAAGCCTAATCGTTCATAGAATCGAATGGTCTCCTTGTTAACGCCACACTTTTCAGCCAGTTCTCCAATACGATATTGCATCTATCTCACCTCATATAAAGTATAAACCCTGTACCATAGTACAGGGTCAAGGGAAGTATTATTTACTATATTATCGATCTACTTTCTTAAAATAAACTGTCATTTTTCAATAAGCCTTACTCAACAATATGGCCCAATTGTTGAGTAAGAAAAAATCCTGCATATTCACACAGGATTTTTAATCAAACTTTATTATAAATGATCAATCTTTATTATAAATAATCGAACTTTGTTTTAAATAATCTATCTTTTTTATAAAACAACATAAACGATATTTAATGCTTGTTACGGGACTTTGTTTTTGATAATGAGTTTCGGAACTGGTTTTTGACCATCTTTCTGTTAGTTTCGTTAGAACTCAATAAAGTTCCTTAAACGTCCGTTTTTGACTCCTATTGTTAAATCCTTGTTATATGTAAACGACAAATAGACCTAAAGATATAATAAAATTGATTTTTTAGGTCTATTTGTCGTTTACGTTAATAAAAGAAAAAACGGGCTTGTTAGACAACCCGTTTTTTCTTTTAGCTCTTTTTTCTTTTCGGTAAGTCAGGAGCCTTCTTTATCGTGTCAACAACATGCATGACCGCGAAATATGGATGTTTTAAAATCATTTTCGGTCCGCTCTTCTTCATAACATCCTTAACGAAATCTTTCATATCTGGTTTATAACAATGAATTTTGCAATTTTGACATGCTGGCTTCTTCTCTTGAAATGGACATTTTGATAAACGAAAATAAGCATACTCTTTTAACTTCTGACATTCTTCACATATAGTATCTTGTTCATGTTCGTTTTTACAATACATATCAATCATAATGCTAATTGTTTTCTCTTCACGTTCAATTCGATTCATGGCTAGCGCCGCCCGTTCCAAAGTCTCTCCGCTTTGATTGTAAGACTTTTTTAGAGGGTTTCCATGAATTTTTATTGACAGTTTTTCTAATGTTTATCTCTTTCCTACGAATTATTAATGGAGAATGTCCCTACCAATCATAACCAACAGTAAAAGCGAACGCATTAAGATTTAAATAAACATCTTTCTTTTTCTTACGAGCTTCGGATGCTTAAACCACTGGAACAACAAGCGTCCACTCGATTCTTCCACGCTATTGATTGATCTGTTTTGACATGGAACTGATTCTATTGGTAGGTGGGGACAGTTTGACGCTTACGAACCATGACAAATGGAAAACATTCTTTTCCCGTGCTCAAAATAAACAACTCATTCTATCTGGTCGTAAAGATGCGAAACACGAAAATTTTGTATTCCAGTATGTGATCGAGAAACAGGAATTATGGATGACGACAAGTACAGGAAAACCGGTTATGTTTCCAGCGGTTACGTTCCCGTATGGACAAGAAATCATTGAAGAAGTGATCATAACTCAATTACAGTGTAAAAATAAGAAAAAAAACGGTAAACCGATTGCGTGGTCTGTGGAAGACCATGGTGAATATTACATTGCAAAATGTTTAGTCGATGTACCGGAAAATCCAAACACAAATTATAGTAAAGCAGATGGTGTTATTGGTGTAGATTGCAATCTTGAGCATTTTGCGTGGGCAAATGTAACAAAGGATGGAAATTATAAAGGAAGTGGTTCCCTCCATTTTTCGATTCTAGGTAAATCCACCGGACAAATCACAAAGATCATCGAAGTGGAAGCCATTCGCTTAGTTGACTTAGCGAAGCGGTATAATAAGCCGAAAGAAGCCTTACAGATCGAGCGATTAGACGTATTTGAAAGTGAAAAGAAAAAGCTAAGAAAATTGTTTGCATAAAGAAAAAAGAACACCTTGTCTCAGTCTCTTACACTTGTTACCAGAGTAGATAACAAGTCTAGGAACTGGATGCATGACAAAGTGTTCTACACCTCGATATAAGAAAAAAGTAGCTGTACCTGTTTTCCACGGAAGATAGAATAGGTCGTCTTACATAAGGACACTACGGAATTTCTATATCGTTGTATCCTCTTTGTTGAACGAGAGGAAGTGTTTTGAAATAGTAGAATCCCCCGCCTCAAGCTCGTGTAGAGGTAGGTGGGGGTAGTTCAATGAACTGTTTAACTTCCTTAAATGCCCTTGTTCCTACATCCAAAGAATTAACTGTAAACTAGTTCTTTTTGGCTTAGATCAAGCGTCTGCGCTGTTGAAGTATGAATCTCTTGGAAAATCTCTGGGTTTTCCGCTAGTGACACGCCATAAGAAGGAATCATTTCTTTTATTTTCAGTTCCCACTCTTTCATACGTTGTGGGAAGCATTTTTCTAATACCTCAAGCATAACGTGAACAGCAGTAGAAGCACCCGGAGAAGCGCCGAGCAATGCAGCTATCGAGCCATCAGCGGCACTAACAACTTCCGTACCAAATTGAAGTGTTCCTTTACCACCGGCATCAGTATCTTTGATAACTTGCACACGTTGGCCCGCTACCACTATACCCCAATCCTCGCTTTTGGCGTTCGGAATAAACTCGCGTAATTCTTCCATGCGCTTTTCATTCGATAACATAACTTGCTGGATCAAGTATTTTGTCAATGACATCTCTTTTACGCCTGCCGCCATCATAGTGAGGACATTATTTGGTTTTACGGAACCTATCAAATCAAAATTCGAACCAGTTTTTAAGAACTTTGGTGAGAAGCCGGCAAACGGTCCAAACAGCAATGTTTTTTTGTTGTCAATATATCTTGTATCAAGATGCGGAACAGACATTGGCGGAGCACCAACCTTAGCCTTACCGTATACTTTCGCATGATGCTGCGCTGCAACTTCCGGATTGTTACATACCATAAATAATCCGCTTACCGGGAACCCTCCAATATGTTTTGACTCAGGAATACCGGTTTTTTGTAGTAAAGGCAGACTTCCGCCCCCACCGCCGATAAAGACGAATTTTGCAGTATGGTATTCGATTTTACCACTATCCATATCATGCACTTTCACTTCCCATGATCCGTCGCTAGCACGTTTAATATTCTCGACACTATGTTTGTAGTTTATTTCGACATTTTTACTCTGCAAGTGGTCAAACAACATACGTGTTAAAGCACCAAAGTTGACATCCGTTCCAGAATCGATTTTTGTTGCCGCTATTGGCTCATTCGATGTACGCCCTTCCATAATAAGCGGCATCCACTCCTTCAGCTTTTCATGGTCATCAGAAAATTCCATCCCTTGAAACAGCGGACTATTTGAAAGCGCTTCAAAACGTTTTTTCAAAAACGTTACATTTTTTTCCCCTTGTACCATACTCATATGAGGTATTGGCA
>NZ_JBFTMC010000047.1:0-28347 GCF_056396765.1 Bacillus sp. 05T22 | reverse complement strand
GGAGTGTAATGGGTAAGGCATAAAATATTTTAGTATGAAAATCATGAAGCAGCTACATGTTACGTAGCTGCTTTCATATTATTTATTGATTTACTTGTAGTCGCTCTTGAATGAATAATAGTAATTTAACAATACTGTCTTCCATATAAATATCAAATTTTTGTCGATGAAATTCACCATGTTCGTTATAAAAAATAAGTTCTCCTTTACCAGCAGCTTCGTTTATCAACATATGAAAACTAAGTGGCGTTGCTACGATGGAGCCGTTATCATCTCGTAAAAGTATTTGGCATAGTGTTCCTTGTTGTGCTTCTTCATATAAAAAATCATAATGAAAGGATTGAGAGAGTTTTTCTATCTGAGATAATAGTAGGGTTTGTATAGCATGTTTATCTTGCATACAGTATAACCTCTTTTCGTTTGTTTATATAAAGTATTTGCTGTTCTAGTATATTAACGATAGGGATACTTTGTACATAGCTATTGCTCATTCCGTCTAGAGAGTACCAAATAGATAATTAGAAGAAAGAAATCTATTCCTCATTCGTAAATAAAGTATATTCAGAAAAATCCTATTGACAAAATTTTTTGTAAGATTTACTATTAGTACCATAGTTTTTGAAAAATTTAATACCAATACTCTTATCCAGAGAGGCGGAGGGACTGGCCCTATGATGCCCAGCAACCGAGCTTATGAATTATAAGCTAAGGTGCTAATTCCTGCAAAACGATTTTCGTTTTGGAAGATAAGAGAGGAGCCTATTTTGTCTATTCGACACCTCTCTTATTTGAGAGGTGTTTTTTGTTTAAGAACAGATATATAAGGGGGAATTGTATATGAAAAAGTTGTTGCTAAGTATTGTAAGTGGAACGGTATTGTTATTAGGCGCATGCAGTGCTGATTCGGGGAAGGAAGCAAAAGCGCTAGATGAGAAAAAGATTACAGTTGGTGTAACGGGTGGACCACATGAACAGATTTTTGAAAAAGTAAAAGAAGTGGCGGCAAAAGATGGTCTACAAGTTGATTTAAAGGTATTTAATGATTATGTAGCACCAAATGTATCGTTAGACGAAAACGACATTGATGTGAATAGCTATCAAACGAAATCCTATTTAGATGTATTTAAAGCAGAACGCAATATGAAATTGACAGAAGTATTTTCAACGGTAACGTTCCCAATGGGAGTATATTCTAAAAAACTGAAAGCTGTAAAAGAGTTAAAAGATGGAGATGCAATTGCTGTACCCAATGATCCAACGAATGAACTTCGGGCATTAAAATTATTTGAAAAAGCAGGTGTTTTAAAGGTTGATCCAAAAGCAACCGAGAAAGCAACAGCAAAAGATGTGATTGAGAATCCGAAGAATTTAAAAATTGTTGAATTAGAGGCGTCACAATTACCAACGCAGCTAGATGAAGTGAAAGCAGCGGCGATTAATACGAATTTTGCATTAGGTGCAAAACTAAATCCAGCTAAAGATTCTATTTTCCGTGAAGGAAAAGATTCACCATATGTAAACTGGGTGGTTGTTCGTACGGGAAATAAGGATGATGCAGCTGTAAGAAAATTGAAGAAAGCTTATCAATCTAAAGAAGTGAAAGAGTTTATCGAGAAAAAATTCGATGGTTCTGTTTTGCCGTCTTGGTAGGAGCTGACTATAATGATTGAACTGAAAAATATATCCAAAGTATTTACAACAAAAAAAGGTAAGGTTGAAGCTCTTAAACCAACTTCTCTTAAAATAGAAAAAGGAGAAGTATTTGGAATCATCGGATATAGTGGCGCTGGTAAAAGTACATTAATCCGTTGTGTAAATTTATTAGAAAAACCAACAACAGGAAATATAATTGTAAATGAAAAAGATTTAACAACTTTATCTACAAAAGAGTTAGCTAAGGCGAGACAAAAAATCGGGATGATTTTTCAAGGATTTAACTTATTAAAAACAGTCAATGTTTATGAAAATATTGCATTACCTTTACGTCTAGCTGGGATTCCAAAAACTGAAATTGAAAAAAGAGTAGAAAAATATTTACGTATTGTTGACCTTTTTGATAGAAAAGATGCATATCCAAGTGAGCTTTCTGGTGGTCAAAAACAACGTGTTGCGATTGCGCGTGCACTATCCTATGAACCAGAAGTTTTGCTAAGTGATGAAGCAACAAGTGCATTAGACCCAGAAACAACGGATTCTATTTTAGATTTGCTACTAGAGATCAATGAGAAAATAGGTATTACGATTTTGCTAATTACACACGAAATGAATGTAATCCAGCGTATATGTGATCGAGTTGCTGTAATGGAGAATGGGGCTGTGGTTGAGAGTGGCACAGTAAAGGATGTTTTTACAAATCCGCAACATGTAACCACGAAAAAATTTGTAAACAGCGCTTTTGCAGCTAAAATTCCGGAAGAAGTACAGAAAGAGCTAAAAAACACTGGGGAGATTGTAACGCTTTCGTTTATAGGGAACTCTTCAGGAGAACCAGCATTGGCTGTTGCTACAAAACGATTCCAAGTGTATCCCAATATTTTATCTGGTAATGTTGCACAATTAAAGCATGAAGCGTACGGTAAACTCGTTGTTCATATGCAAGGTGAAGAAAACGAGGTACATAGAGCTTTAGCATTTTTACAGGAACAAGGAATCATCGTAGAAGGAGGTAGGGAAGAGTATGGGAAACAAGTCCTTTTTGGATGAATGGAGTAAAGTGATATGGGAAGCAACGATTCAAACGTTTCAAATGACATCAATTTCACTACTTATATCAATTATTATTGCATTGCCACTAGGAGTAACACTTGTTTTAACAAGGCCTGGTGGTCAACTAGAGAATAAAATCGTATACCCTATTTCTAATACAATTATTAATGTCATTCGTTCTATTCCATTTATTATTCTATTATTCTTCATTCTACCGTTTACAAAACTGCTTATGGGAACTTCAATTGGTGTGAAAGGTGTGATTGTACCGCTTGTTGTATTTACAGCTCCTTATATTGCACGTTTAATGGAAACAGCTTTATTAGAAGTGGATCGTGGTGTAATTGAGGCGTATCAAGCGATGGGAGTTTCTACTATAAAAATTATTTGGCACGTTATGGTTAGAGAAGCGCGTCCATCGCTTGTGCTCGGCTTGACCATCGCAACGATTGGATTAATCGGTGCAACTGCGATGGCTGGACTTGTAGGAGCAGGTGGTCTTGGAGATTTAGCATATCGATTTGGTCATTTGCGTTATGAGCCAGAAGTGATGTATGCAACAGTCTTTATCCTAATTATTCTTGTTCAAGGATTACAATCTCTAGGGAACGGGATTGCGAGAAAATTAAAGAAAGATTGAAAAAGTGCGGTAGCTCTAATATAAGAGGTATCGCACTTTTTTATCATTTTAACCGAGAAGACCCCCTCCTCTAAACGAAGTGAAGGTGGGGGGGAGTTCAATTTTTGGAATATAGGTATAAATAAAATTGAAACCTAATTTTTTTAGATACCATATCGTGGTATCATTTAAATTTTTCATGTAAAATAATAGTAAAAATATGTAATAGAAGAATTAATAGCATATATTGAAGAACAAGGACGATTACTTTTATTCATAAAAGCCGAAAATTGTGGTGTGTGTGATGTGATGTTAGAGAAGGTAAATCGTTAGTTAAAGCAATATAAAAATGTGGGAAATATTGTCGTTTCGTTGGAGGATATGAAAGAAATTTCAGCGAAGTATTTAGTATTTACAGCACCAACAGTTTTATTATTTCATCAAGGAAAAGAAATACTTCGTGAGTCACGATTTATTTCCTTAGAGAATACAGAACGAACATTAAAAATGTTCGGAAAATAAAGGGGGATTTCATATGGGATTTGTAATAGCGGCATTATTGTTTTTAGTTTTAATTGGAATGATTGTAAAATCAATTAGATCAAATAAACGGAAAGTAAATCTTTATAAATCAGGTACTGGTGATAGTACATCCACTACGGCTACTTCTACACCATTGTTCTTTGCAGGATCTGATAGCGATAATTCACATGATTGTGGAAGTTCGTTTGGAGGAGATAGCGGTTTTTCAGGTGGTGATGGCGGCAGCTGTGGCGGCGGTGGAGATTAAAAAAATACGCTCTTTATGGGCGTACTTCTTTTTAAACAAACGTTTGATTAGTTGGTTTGAATCCGTATAGAATCAGCTAAACAAACGTTTGTTTAAATGCAGTGTATTAATACATAAGGAATATATGATGTTACAAGGGGAATGAACATGGAGAAGAAGCCGAAAGTTAAAAATAAAGGGAAGGTAGCTTTATTTTTATTAGTTGCAGGAGGAGTATTTATTTTTAAACTTGGTTTGAAGGTTGGAGCTATTCATACACTTCGAACATGGTTTGAGAATATTTTTTCCTAAATAAGGAATATGACCTCTTGTAAAAGAGGTTTTATATTTGTTAATATTAGACTGAACGGTCGGTTTGGTGAGGTGTGAACATGAGGAAGAATGCAGAAGAGATAAAAAAAGAAATAGCGTACCAAGCGGAAGAGTTATTTTCACAAAAAGGATACGCTGCAACATCTATGGAAGATATTTGTGAAATTACTGAACGTAGTAAAGGTAGCATTTATTATCATTTTAAAAGCAAGGAAGAATTATTTTTATTTGTAGTAAAACAACATACGTATGATTGGCTTGAAAAGTGGAATGAAAAAGAAAAGCATTATCATACGAGTACCGAAAAATTATATGGGCTTGCAGAGTACCACGTGGAAGATATACAACAGCCTATTTTTAGTGCCGTGGAAGAGTTTTCTACAAGTCAAATTGTGAGCAAAGAAACTCTGGATGAAATGCTGGTTTTAGCAAGGGCATCATATGGTGTTTTTGAAAAATTAATTGAAGAAGGTATAAAATCTGGAGAATTCCGTCAAGGAGATACCAGGGATCTTATGTACATTGTAAATGGCTTATTATCAGGGCTTGGGGTACTTTACTATGAGCTAGACTCTACAGAAATGAAACGCATTTACAAGAAGGCAATAGATGTACTGCTACAAGGAATGGCAGCTGAATCTTAAATCAGCAGCTTTTCTTTCATACCAAATTAGACTGAACGGTCGGTTTATAAAGGGGGAGATAGTATGAAATCTTTATTTAAAAATCGAGCATTTATGCTTGTTATGGCGTCTGATATTTTACAGCAGTTTGCGATTTGGATTCGAAATATGGCATTGTTGTATTTCGTTATGGAGCGAACAAATAATGATCCTGTTTCAGTTTCATTATTATCGGTTATGGAATATGCACCTATTTTTATTTTTTCATTTATTGGTGGTGCGCTAGCAGATCGCTGGAATCCGAAGAGAACGATGGTAGTAGGAGATATGCTAAGTATATTATCTATTATTGGGATTGTTTTCTTGTTAAAAATGGATTATTGGCAGGCTATATTTTTTGCAACTCTTGTTTCAGCAATTGTTGGGCAATTTTCTCAGCCTTCATCGTCACGTATATTTAAACGCTACGTAGAAGAAAAACATGTTGCAAATGCAATTGCAGTAAACCAAACGCTACAGTCACTATTTATGATTTTGGGGCCAGTTGTAGGATCGATTGTTTATACACAGCTTGGGTTGTTTATTTCACTATATAGCTTAATTGGATTGTTTGTGTTATCGGCTATTACTCTTTCGTTTTTACCAAGATGGATAGAAAAAGAGAAACCTGAGAGTATCTCATTATGGAATGATATAAAAGAGGGATGGAGGTATGTCCTTCAAACAAAAAATTTATGTATGATTACCATTACTTTTGCGATTATGGGGTTAGCGGTAGGATTAACAAATCCATTAGAAATATTTCTTGTTATTGAACGGTTAGGAATGGAAAAGGAGGCTGTTCAATATTTAGCAGCTGCTGATGGAATAGGTATGCTCATTGGTGGTGTCGTTGCGGCAGTTTTTGCTTCGAAAGTACATCCGAAAAAAATGTTTGTGTTTGGTATGGGTGTTTTGGCTATGTCTTTTCTTGTAGAAGGACTGTCTACATCATTTTGGATTACTAGTTTGATGCGGTTTGGAACGGGAATTTGTTTAGCTTGTGTGAACATTGTTGTTGGAACGCTTATGATTCAGCTTGTACCGGAGAATATGGTAGGACGTGTAAATGGTACAATTTTACCGCTTTTTATGGGAACTATGCTAATTGGAAATTCACTAGCTGGGGGATTAAAAGAAGCAACCTCACTTATTATTGTATTTTGTATAGCGATGTCACTTATTTTACTCGCGATTTTACCAATTTTACGTATGAGAATAAATGAAGAAGCCAGAAATAAAAAAGAGGATGCAAATCAAAAGGGGGTTACGGATTCTTTGGTGTAGGAATTCTACTAGAACAGGAGCGATTCATGCTCCTTTTTTATCCCGCATTAACGGGCAGTAAGACCCCCACCTCAAAATTTGGCAAAAGCAAAGAAGTTAGGTGGGGGATGAACTGCCCGTAAAAGCCCGATTGGTTCAACTAATAATCAGTGGGGGATGAAGAAAACCCCCACTGATTAAAGTTTCACTTTATATGGGGAATTTTTGACAACTATATGTACCAAATATATACTGATGTTGTAAAAATAATTTTACAGGTTAGGAGAAAAGATGTGAAAAACCAAATTTACACATTGCGCACTGAAAATAATATTTCACAAGGTGCATTAGCAGATAAATGTAAAGTATCGAGACAGACGATAAATGCAATTGAAAATAATAAATATGATCCAAGTTTAGCTCTGGCATTTCGTTTAGCTGAAGTATTAGGGACAACGGTTGATAAATTATTTTTGTATAAGCAGTAGAGTTTTTATATAAATACGGATTGAAAGACAGACATAAAACCATTCCTTTTAGGTGGGAGAGAGCATCCGCCCATGGGTAGGAGCGGTCGGTGTCTTTTTTACCCCATGTCATGTGAAAACAGAAGGAGAAAACGAGTGGAGAACTTCTTTTGTTTTCATAACCACGACTTAGATGTCGGGAAATTAAAATGGATATATATGGTAGTTAGAGGTATCGATAGAATAATAGAAAATGTCCCTTTCTGCATGCAGAAAGGGACATTTTCTATTATAGTGTTTCCGATTTTGGAGCAGGTGGTGTAACAGAAGTCGCATTTTCCGGTACTCGTGTTAGTATGAATCCGCCGATTATAAATAAAACGATAATGCTTAGTACACCAGCATTTGTTCTTCCTGTTAGCTGAGTTGTTACACCGACTAATACGGGTCCCATAATAGCTGCGAACTTACCGAAAATATTATAGAATCCGAAGAATTCATTTGCAGATTCTTTCGGTACCAACTTTGCAAAATATGAGCGGCTGAGCGCCTGAATTCCGCCTTGAGAAGTTGCAACAAGCATTGCCAAAATCCAAAAGTCGAGTGTTGTTTTTAAGAAATAAGCGTATGCACAAATAATGATATAAATAATAACACCGACATATAGCATTTTCTTGTCTTTGAACGTTTCAGATAGTTTCCCATACAGCAAGGCGAATGGACAAGCGACAATTTGTGTTACAAATAAAATAATAAGTAAGTTTGTCGCACTAATACCAAGGTCTGTGCCATAAGCTGTGGACATTGTAATAATTGTATCGACGCCATCAATGTAGAAGAAATAAGCAAGCAAGAACAAAAATACAGTGCGATATTGACGGATATTTTTAAATGTATTAGCTAAGCGCTTAAAACTCATTTTGATCGGTTTTGGGTGCCGTTCAATATAATGCGTTTGTTCCACATTTTTGAGCATCGGAATCGTAAATAATCCCCACCAAAGAGCTGTAATTGCAAAGGAAATTTGACTGGCGATACCAACTGATAATGGGATTGTTCCTTTTTGGGCAAGGATAATCAGAGTGAGACATCCAATAAATGGAATTGCACTTCCGATATAGCCTAGTGCAAAACCACGAGTTGAAATTCGGGTCATTCGATCTTCTGTTGTGATATCTACTAAAAATGCATCATAGAAAATGTTTGCTCCAGCAAATCCAACTAAAGCGAGCATATAGCAGCCTAGTAGTAAATACCACTGTGATGTTGGAACAACAGTTAGCATACTTGTAAATATAATACCGAGTCCAAAAAAGAATGTGAAAAAGCGTTTTTTAAAGCCTTTATAATCGGCAATTGTACCGAGAATAGGAGCGAGAATAGAAATTAAAAGTGTTGAGAAAGAATTTGCATATCCCCAATAAGCTGTTGAAGTTGCTCCAGATAGACCTGCTTCTTTTGCAGCAGCTTTGAAATAAATAGGAAATAATGCAGTTGTAATGACGAGCGAGTATACCGAGTTTGCCCAGTCATACAATATCCAGCTTTTTTCTTGTCTGGACATTTTTTTCATAGAATGTTCCTCCTTATAGTCGTTCTAACATTAGTGTACAAAAATAGAAATAGGAAAAAGAGAAACAGAGGTAAATTTTACGTATTTTTTACATATATACACATTTCTTTACAATTGAAGTAAATCCTCTATTATAGTTCCGTCAGTTTCACCAAGGTATAATCCGAGCAAACGTGCAATGGTCGGTCCTTCGTCAATGAGACGCATATAAGGAATAATTGCCCCTTGGCGAATGCCTTTTCCAGCGGCGATGAAGATGGTCTCATAGTTTGGTTTTGTTGGAGAATAGCCATGCGTACCGAACGTGTATTTTTTACTGGGAGTTACATCTTTTTCCGAGATTTTTTTTATAAACTCTCCTGTGTAGTTTTGGGTGAAGTAATAGCCTTCTCTTGCTTCAAGCATAAAAAGGCAGTTTCCATCAGCACCGCGCTCTTTTGCGCCTTCATCATGAAGGATAAATTCGATTCCATTTTGTTTATCTTGAAGGAGTTCTTCAAGAAGGTGTTGGACAACTTGTATAGTTTGGATATCATTTTTATCCTTTACATGTACGTAAGCAGAGCCATCACAGCTTTGGCAATAAGCTTTCCAATTTGTTAATTTTCCATCTTGATTTACTGAAATGAGTCCTTTTTGATGGAAAAGAACATTTAATTGAATAGCCTTATTCTCACTTAGAGCACTATGATCACCGAGGGCAATAATTGTACTTGATTCGTATATACCAGTTTCTTTTAATGCTTTAATAATCTTCCCCAGTCTCTCATCGTGCCGCTGAATAGCAGCTGTTGTTTCTGTAGAAGAAAATCCATGATAATGCCTTTGTGTATCTAAATCTGTAAAGTGAACAAACATGACGTTCGGTTTTTTCGTTTGTATGGTATGTACGGCTGAGGCGAGGACAAAATCATCAAGTTCGGGCTGTGACAACCCTTTTCTAATATGGCCAAAACGACGATTTAAATCTAGCTGATACAACGGGCTTCCACTAAATAATGAAACAAGAACTTGATTTTGCCACGGTCTGTTTGGAAAAATTTCAGGTAAGTTGTAGTCAATTTTTGCTCTTCCTGTAACAGGCCATAGAAGTGCAGCCGTTGTTAAATTCGCTTTTCGTGCCTCGTCATATAATGTCGTTCCTTTAATAGAACGGCGGTACCAATGCCAATCTGGTGATTCCCTGCCAGGCTGAAGTAATGTATTGCTTACAACACCATGTTTGTTAGGGTAGTTACCAGTTACAATAGTGGCGTGACTTGGATATGTTACAGAAGGATAAATAGCTTCTACTTTTTTTGCAATTGCACCTTGTTCGATTAAAGACCGAAAATGAGGAAGTTCTTGTAATATAGGAAAATCTAAAGCTGATAAACAGTCAAAAGATAAAACAATTACACGATTTGTTAATGGTTTGCCCATTGTGTATACCTCCTGTTATATAACCTATTATTATATATTACTATTAATACCTGGTAATAAAAATATCTTTCGGAGAAGAAAGTATTTTTTATATATTCAGACTGATAAGAGTATAATGTGCGTAAGAAGAAATCAAGGGGAAGAAAGATGGAAACCTTTTTAATAATTAGTGTCCTAGCAGTAATTGTTGTTTTCTTTGTGTCGTTCATGTTACGAAAAAGCTTTCCGAATCGCTCATTTGATATTACGTTTGGTCTTATTATCATTATAATTTGTCTAATTTGTTTTCTAATCACGTTATTTTTTATTGGTGGATTTGAAGGTATGGCATATGGTTTCTTATGTTTCTTTATACTAATTGGAACAGTTGTTGGAATGTTACTTCATCAAATTGTAAAATTGTTTAGGTCGAAAATAAAACATTGATAAGGGACATTTAGTAGATCCCTGCAAATCTTATGATACTTAGTATTGTATATCACTATTAATATCTGATTATAAAAAATCATCCATGAGGAAGGTTTAATGTTTATTTTTTGAATTTTAAAACATATAATAATTATAAGAAAATTGATGGAAGGAGGAAATGGAATGAATGGATTTGAAGTGTTTTTTATAATTGGAGCTGTAACAATTCTCATTGTATTTGCGGGTTCATTTTTATTAAAGAAGCAATTTCCAAAGAGACCGTTTGATATTATATTTGCACTTATTTTAATTCTCCTTTGTTTAGCTTTCTTTCCTTTTACTATCTTCGCTATTGGAGGATGGGATGGAATGGGTTATGGTATTGCATGTTTCTTTGTTTTAGTGGGAACAATCATCGGTATGATTACTCATCAATTTGTAAAACTCTTTCGGAAAAATTATGTGTAAATTCAGTATAAAACAGAAAAAAACGAAAAGAATATATAAAAATAAGAAAATTAGCTATTGTTTTAAAATAGAATTTATATTATGATATTCAACAAATTTATTTCGTTATAACGATGAAAAAGGATTAGTACATGTCCCACCTTTTTTCTAGAGAGAGAATCCGTTTGGCTGGAAGATTCTTAAAAAGGCGATATGGAACCTACCTTTGCGTTCTGCATATGCAGCGGGAAGTTCCCGTTATCAAAAAGAGAGCATGTACAATTTATTTGTGCATGAATCAGGGTGGTAACGCCGGCAAAAGCTCGGTCCCTATTTAGGGGACACGGGCTTTTTTTATTTTCTAAAGGAGGAAAAGAATATGGCAAAAGAACAAGTACAAGCCATTACAAAAATGGAAGAAGACTTTGCTCAGTGGTATACCGATATTGTGAAAAAAGCTGAGTTAGTTGATTATTCAAGTGTAAAAGGATGTATGATTTTACGTCCGTATGGATACGCGTTATGGGAAAATATGCAGAAAGTGATGGATGGAAAATTAAAAGAATCCGGTCATGAAAATGTGTATATGCCAATGTTTATCCCAGAGAGCTTACTACAAAAAGAGAAGGATCATGTGGAAGGATTCGCACCTGAAGTAGCATGGGTTACACATGGAGGAAACGAGAAGTTAGCAGAACGACTCTGCGTTCGTCCGACATCTGAAACTTTATTTTGTGAGCATTTTTCAAAAATTGTCCAGTCTTATAATGATTTACCTAAATTATATAATCAGTGGTGTTCGGTTGTCCGTTGGGAAAAAACGACGAGACCATTTCTTCGTACAACTGAGTTTTTATGGCAAGAAGGTCATACAATTCATGAAACGGCAGAAGAATCTCAAGAAGAAACGTTAAACATTTTAAACCTGTATGCCTCTTTCTGTGAAGATTACTTAGCAATTCCAGTAATTAAAGGACAGAAAACGGAAAAAGAAAAATTTGCAGGGGCGAAAGCAACATATACGATTGAAAGTTTAATGCATGATGGAAAAGCGCTTCAAACAGGAACATCTCATAACTTTGGGACTAATTTCTCTGAAGCGTTTGATATTAAATTTTTAGATCGTAATGGAAAATGGCAATATGTACATCAAACATCTTGGGGCGTATCAACAAGAATGATCGGTGGACTTATTATGGTTCATAGTGATAATAACGGTCTAGTGATGCCGCCAAAAGTAGCACCAGTACAAGTTGTTATTGTACCAATTGCTCAGCATAAAGAAGGTGTGTTAGAAAAGGCAACCCAGCTACAAGGACGTATTCAAAAAGTTGCGCGCGTGAAAATAGATGCTAGTAATAAAACGCCAGGTTGGAAATTTAACGAGTATGAAATGAAGGGTGTTCCAATTCGATTAGAAGTTGGTCCAAAAGATATAGAGAAGAATCAAGTGGTACTTGTCAGACGCGATACGAAGGAAAAAGAGTTCGTATCAATGGATCAATTAGAAGAGCGTATCACATCATTACTTGATGAGATTCACGATTCTCTATTCAATAAAGCAAAGGCATTTCGCGATGAAAACACATATAGTGTTACGGCCTTTGAAGAAATGAAGCAAGCGGCTGATGAAAAGCAAGGGTTTATCAAAGCAATGTGGTGTGGTGAGCTGGCTTGTGAAGAAAAATTAAAAGAAGAAGCAGGAGTATCATCGCGTTGTATACCATTTGAGCAAGAAGAATTAGTACAAGAATGTGTATGCTGTGGGAAGAAAGCAGAGCATATGGTGTATTGGGGCAAGGCGTATTAATTATGTAAGTTTTAAAATAGACCTTTATCTCGAACTTATAAAATTCGAGATAAAGGTCTATTTATATGTTTGTTTAAATTTACAGTATGTATTTTGGGGATGGAGTTATTTTGTTTTAATTATTTCATTTGTTTCCTATGAACCAATAGAACAATACCGAAAAGGAACGATGGCGGATGTGTTAAGAATAAATTAAATGGTAATTTGATTTTGGCAAGGGAGGATTGAAGAGTATAACCTTGTTTATATTCTAATGAATAGATGAAGCGAACAACAAAACAAATCATAAAAAAATATGATCCACACTCCGCAGGGGTCATATTATGAAATTGTTTCAGATAATAAGGCGTATAATAGTGTTTATGTGAAGACTGGATCAGTGAATCTAGTAAATTCTTATTAAAGTAGAGGAAAGTCTTGCATTTTATCAATTTAGCAAAATAGAGTCATACTGTTAGAAGGAAGTGACAGAGTGAAAAAGTATATTGCATTTGATATTGGTGGAACGCAAATTAAGTATGGAATTGTTTCAGAAATAGGAACATTATTAGAGCATCAAACGGTTTCTACAGAGGCACATTTAGGTGGTGAACAAATTGTTCAAAAGCTAATTTGCTTGTCTCAAGAGTTAATGAATCAACATGCCATTTCTGGTATTGGTATTAGTACAGCAGGAATTGTTGATATTAGTAAAGGGATGATAACTGGCGGCGTGGAGCATATTCCACGCTATGCCGGTATTCCTATTATTGATAGATTAAAAATCGCACTGAAGGTTCCTATTACGGTTGAAAATGATGTGAATTGTGCAGCTCTAGGAGAGAGATGGAGAGGTGTGGGAAAAAAGAAACAAAACTTTATTATGCTTACTCTTGGAACAGGAATTGGTGGAGCAGTTGTTATCAATAAGCAACTATATAGAGGACATTCATTTAGTGCAGGTGAATGGGGAAGCATGCTAATAGAAGGAAAGCCATTTGAAGAAGTTGCATCTATTTCAGGATTAATTCATCTCGTAAGGCAATATAAAGGAGAAGGAAACTGGGACGGTAAAACAATCTTTAATCTATATGATGAAAAAGATGAGGAGATTGTTCAAGCAGTTCAAGTATTCTTTAAACATTTAGCGATTGGAATTAGTAATCTTGCTTATATCTTTAATCCACAAACGATTATTATTGGTGGTGGTATTACGGCAAGAGGTACTAAGTTATTAGATGAAGTGAAAGAAGAAGTACAGAAATATTTGCATCAAGAAATTTATCATACATGTGAGATTAGTTTAGCGCAAAATCGCAATCATGCGGGAATGATTGGTTCAATTTACCACTTATTACATCCCTATGAATAAATGATACAGATATTTTCGTATAATTGAAAATTTATTCTTTTTCTCAATCGACAAATAATGCTACAATATAGAAGGAGAATACAATATTTTCCCATTTGGAAAATACCTTGTAGAAAGGAAGAAACTTCATGCCTATTATTTTAGAAAAAGGACAGAAGATTGATTTAACGAAGGGACAACCAAGAGTAGCAAAATTACAGGTTGGCTTAGGATGGGATCCAATTGGACAATCAGGCGGATTTCTATCTTCGTTATTTGGAAGCAAACCAAACATCGATTGTGATGCATCAGTGGTTATGCTAGAAAAGGATCGTTTTTTAAATAAAAATGACCTTGTTTACTTTGGAAATAAGCTATCTGCTTGTGGAAGCATTATTCATTCAGGTGATAATTTAACAGGTGAAGGTTCTGGCGATGATGAAACAATTTTCGTGGAATTACATAAAGTTCCGAGTCGTATTAATCGTTTAGTATTTGTTGTAAATATTTATGATTGTGTTAACCGTCATCAAGATTTTGGTATGATTCAAAATGCGTATATTCGTATTCAAAATCCGCAAACGCGTGAAGAATTAGCTCGTTATAATTTATCGGAAAATTACGGCGGGAAAACAACGTTAGTTGTAGGCGAAATGCACCGGGATGGTAATGAATGGAAATTTTCTGCAGTTGGAGAAGGTACACAACATAAGAATTTAAGTGAGATTGTATCACGTTATCAGTAATACAATTTAAGGAGGAATAATATATGGCATCGATTTCGTTAAAAAAAGGACAGAAAGTAGATTTAACAAAAACAAATCCAGGTCTTTCTAACGTTCTTGTAGGTCTTGGCTGGGATACAAACCGCTATGATGGACAAAATGATTTTGATTTAGACGTTAGTATTTTCTTAGTAGGTGCAAACGGAAAAGTATCAGGCTCAGAAGACTTTGTTTTTTATAATAATCCAAAGGGAGCAAACGGTTCTGTAGAGCATCTAGGAGATAATCGTACTGGTGAAGGCGCAGGCGATGACGAAGCAATTAAAGTAGATTTAAAGAATGTCCCAGCACATATTGAACGTATTTGTTTTACAATTACAATTTATGATGGAGAAAGCCGTAGCCAAAACTTCGGGCAAGTATCTAATTCTTTCGTACGTATTGTAGATGAAGAAAAAGGTGCAGAGCTAATTCGTTATGATCTTGGTGAGGACTTCTCTATTGAAACAGCAGTAGTAGTCGGTGAGTTATATCGTCATGCTGGGGATTGGAAGTTTAATGCAATCGGAAGTGGATTCCAAGGCGGATTAGGTGCTTTGTGTAGCAACTTTGGTTTAGATGTAGAGTAATAAGAAAAATATATAAATACAAATTGAAAAACCAGCATAAAAGCTTTCTTTTTAGGTGGGAGAGAGCATCTGGCCATGAATAGAAGCGGTCAGATTCTCTTCCTGCCTCATGCCAAGTGAAAACAAAGTGCAGGTCACTTTTGTTTTTTCACAGCAGCAACTTAAATGTTGAAACATCAAAAAGTATATATATGAGTGAACATGTACTTTACTCATGTATATACTTTTTAGAATCATAGTATAAGAGGTGAATATAAATGGTTATTCAATTACAAAAAGGACAGAAGATTGATTTAGGTAAGACAAGTCCAGGTCTTACAAAAGCAGTTATCGGCCTTGGTTGGGATATTAAATCATATGATGGCGGATCTGATTATGATTTAGACGCATCCGCTTTTTTATTAGATGCGAATGGAAAATGTACGAAAGAAACAGATTTTATTTTCTATAACAACTTACAATCTCCATGTGGATCGGTTTTACATACAGGTGATAACCGTACAGGTGAAGGCGAAGGTGACGATGAGCAACTTGTTGTCGATTTAAGTAAAGTTCCAGCAGATGTTCATAAAATCGCAATTACAGTTACGATTTATGATGCGGAAGGTCGCAATCAAAACTTTGGACAAGTTGCAAATGCATTTGTTCGTTTAGCAAATGAAGAGACAAATGAAGAAGTTCTTCGTTTTGATTTAGGAGAAGATTTCTCCATTGAAACAGCAGTTGTCTTTTGTGAATTATACCGTCATAATGGACAGTGGAAGTTTAATGCAGTAGGAAGTGGATTCCAAGGCGGATTAGGTGCGCTTGTAAGAGCGTATGGCTTGGATGCATAAGAAGGAAACGAACTTCGTTTCCTTTTTTTGACCTTTCTATAAATCTAGCAAAGAATAGGGGAAAACAGTAAGATGAGCATTTTACAGGGAATCCTTGATACGTATGCCCAATTTTTTGACTTGGACATGTGGATTAAAGTATTACAAGATCCTGTATCTTGGGGATTAATTGGTACACTTGTTGTACTTGAAGGCTTACTATCTGCCGATAACGCCCTTGTGTTAGCGGTAATGGTAAAACATTTACCAGAAGAAAAACGCAAAAAGGCATTATTTTATGGGCTAATTGGTGCATATGCATTCCGTTTTATTGCAATTGGAATCGGTATGTTCTTAATTAAATTATGGTGGGTAAAAGTATTAGGAGCATTGTACCTTGCATGGCTTTCTATTAAATATTTCATTGATAAACGAAAAGAAAATAGTGAAGAAGAAGAACATGGCCTGAACCAAAACAGTATTCTTTTTAGAATATTTGGTGTATTCTGGGGAACAGTTGTCATGGTTGAATTAATGGATATTGCATTTTCAGTAGATAGCGTTCTGGCAGCGTTTGGTGTATCCAATGAAGTATGGATTCTGCTTCTGGGCGGAATGCTTGGTATTTTAATGATGCGTGGTATTGCAGGTGTATTCTTAAGATTACTAGAACGTATTCCAGAGCTTGAATCAACGGCGTATATTTTAATTTTAATTATTGCAGCGAAGATGTTACTATCTGTTATTCATATTGAAGTGCCACACTGGCTATTCTTTATGATTTTAGTTATCGCATTTGGTGCAACATTCATTTTGCATTATATGCGAAATTCTGGACAAGCCCGAGAAGAGATTGCAGCTACTAAGAAAGAAGATAAATAATTGAAATGGGTTTGCTCGTTATGCGAGCGCCCATTTTTTATAACTTAAAATAGTTTATAATAAAAAGATAAGATATTATTTCTTTAAAAAAGTAAATGTTTCTGGAGGTGAACTGCCGTGTTTTCGCGTTTTACACTTCATCCATATGCATTAAAAGAAGAAGCTGACTTAAAACAATTCGAAATGATTTTAGAAAAGCGCCCACAGTATGAATTAACAGAGAATGAGATGAAATTTAGCTATATAGCTTGTCGGATTCTTGGCGTTCCAAATGATGTAGATGAATATTTTAATGAACTATTTGATTATAGTGAAGCAAAAGGAATTCATGTACTACATGAACAAAATTTGAATAAAGTGATTGATTCTGAAAAACTTCGTCACATTCAAGAAATATTCACACTGCATCAAGAGGCACCAAATGGGCTTACTGTAAACAGACTTGTTGCACATTTATCAGGAAAACAAATGTTGCCGAAAGTAGATAATCCCGATTTACAACACTATATACATACAACATTTATCACTGTATTGAAATTGTATGAGAAACAACATAATCAATCTTTAAAAACAGAAGGTTTTCGTCGTTTCTTAATTGATATCATTAAATTAAGTGAAAATTACGTAGCAAAATGGTTTTCTGCAATTAATTATAAGAAACAAATGCCGCGTATCGTTTGGTACGGTGATGCGAAAGAGAGTCAGATCTATTTCTTATATTTTCTTATTATGCTCGGATGTGATGTTCTCTATTATCATCCAGAAGGAAAAGATGGTTTTGAAAGCATTGATGATGAGGCTAGGACTTTTGTCGTTTCTCATCCAGGTCGCGTTTCATTAGAGCCATTCCCTGATCGGCGTCGTGAGCGTGTTGCAACGGTAGCGTATCAAGCATCAAAAGAAATTGAACAGGTGCTTCATCATGATAATTCATTATTATACAAGCCGTGGCAATTTCGTACGTACACGCCTGTAGCACGTACGCTGAAGACAACATACGATGAACTCTTTATAATTACGAAAGAAAAAGCATTTATACGCCCGACATTCTTTGTGGAAAATAAACATATTTATATTCCATCTTTATTTGCAAAAGTATCTGGTATTTCAAAAAATGATAAAGAATATTTCCAGCGTTTGAAGGCTGTCACATCATTCGATAACAGCTTATTAATTAATACATTTCCATTTACAAAAGAACAAAAAGCAAACTTTCAATTTCATTATCGAGATGCATTAGACCGTGCTGGGAAACTGCATCCAGATCAAATTATGAATAGTCATTGGTGGCCACATAAGCGCTTACCTGAAGGTTTGCAGCATGGGATTGCAGAAGCTATCATTCATACGTGTGAAAGTGAACTGTGTAAACCAGTTGGAAAAGAAACAAAACAAGATGTATCACTGTATGTTTTTGCGCAGCTTTCTCAAATCCCACCTCATATTTTAGAGTTACTTGAGAAATTTGATTATTCGCAAGAAATACCGAAAATTGTTATATTTAACAATGAAAAGAGTGGAGAATTAACTCGTTCTGATGCGGTCTTATTATTATTTTTAAATCAAATTGGAATTGATGTATTGCACTTCAATCCAACAGGAAGAAATGATATTGAACCGTATATTGAAGGAGCAGCATTTGATTCACATTGGCTTGAGGAAGTGAACTTTGATCTTGAATTTCACGGCCCGTCAGCGTATAAAAATTTATCTCAAACAATAAAAGGGCTATTTCGTCCATTTTTATAAGGAAAGGGAGAATAACACATGAATAATCCAGTCGTACTAGATTCGAAAACAGAATTAAATGAGCAAACCGCACAAGATGTTCGTTTGCAGCTAAGGCAAGATGCTGAAGTGCAACGTATTTATAATGGAGTGGATGTTAAAGATCAGCTAGAATTAATTGAGCTTGGAAAAGAACCATCCATGGAAATTTCCCGTTTTGCAGATCAAATTTTACATACAATGTCTTTATCTAAGATAGAGGATTCTGGTGAGTTGCTAAAGCAACTTGGTAAAATTATGGATAGATTTGATAGTAAAGATTTCGCGGAAGAAAAAAGTGGCTTTTTCTCTCGTATGTTCAAAAAGGCAGATAAGATGATTGAACAAATCTTTAGTAAGTATCAAACGATGGGCCGTGAAATGGACAAAGTGTACGTGGAAATTACGAAATACCAAGATGAAATGAAAAAATCAATTGGTACGTTAGATGGCTTATATGAACAAAACTTAAAATATTATTTAGACTTAGAGAAATATGTAGTAGCAGGAGAAATGTTACTAGAGCGTCTAAACACAGAACTAGTTCCAATGTATGAAGAACGCGTTCGTAACAATGATCAATTGGCAGGTATTGAATTAGAATCTTTAAGAAACTCTGTCGAAATTTTAGAGCAACGCATTGATGATTTAGAGAAGGCTCGTATGGTTGCGTTATTAACAGCACCACAAATTCGCATGATTCAGCGTGGTAATAACAAATTAATCGGTAAAATTAATACAGCGTTTATTACAACAATTCCTATCTTTAAAAATGGAATTATTCAGGCTGTGAATGCAAAACGTCAAAAGCTTGTTGCGGATTCTATGGCTGAGCTTGACCGTCGTACCAATGAACTACTTAAGAAAAATGCACAAAATATTGCAACGCAAAGTGTAGAGGTAGCGAGAATTTCTGGTTCTTCTAGTATTAAAATGGAAACACTTGAAGAAACATGGAATATTATTTCAAGAGGTATGCAAGAAACACAGCAAATTGAAGAACAAAACAAACGTGAACGTGAAGAAAGCCGCAAGCGTATGGCGGAACTTACAGAGAATATAAAAAAAGAATTACAAGGATAATGTAAAAAGGCAATGAGGAGCTCCCTCATTGCCTTTTAATTTTTCTTAAACACTTTTATCATTTCGTTTATAACAAGTGGAATAATACTTAGTAATATAACAAATCCCCAATCTTTTAAAGTTAAAGCATGTACGCCAAATATATTAGCAATCGGTGGAATTGAGATAATACATATTTGCATGAGTACACCGATAAGTAGGGAGAAAACTAAGTATTTATTTGTGAATACTCCGATTGAAAAGATTGATTTTGTACTTGATCGTAAATTGAATGAATGAACAAGCTGTGAAAAACTGAGTACGACAAACGCCATCGTTTGGGCATGTAATAAAGCATCATCATCAATTTGAGATGGGAAAAGAGGGAAGATATTTGTATCTCCTGTATATAATTTTGCCCCAACAATAAAGGCGATTAACGTGATGAATCCAATTATAATCCCGTTTAAAATAAGAAAAGAAACGCCACCATGAAACAAGCTTTTTTTTGCATCACGCGGCTTTTCTTTCATCACATCCGGGTCTTCTGGATCAACACCAAGTGACAAAGCTGGGAGCGTATCTGTGATTAAATTCACCCACAAAATGTGAATCGGACGAAGTGGGGTAGCCCAGCCGAGTAAAATAGCTAAGAAGAGTGCAATAATCTCCCCAAAGTTGCAAGAGAGTAAGAAAAGAATTGATTTTTTAATGTTGCGATAAATATTTCTTCCTTCCTCAACAGCTTTTACAATAGATGAGAAGTTATCATCTGTTAAAACCATGTCAGCCGCACCTTTAGCAACATCTGTTCCTGTAATCCCCATTGCGACCCCAATATCTGCTTGTTTCAAAGATGGAGCATCATTTACACCATCCCCAGTCATCGAAACAATATTTCCTTTTGCACGTAATGCTCCTACAATTTTAACTTTATGTTCAGGAGAAACACGCGCAAATACATTTAAATGATTAATTTCATTTGCTAGTTTTTCGTCCGAAATACGATCTAATTCTGTTCCAATCATGACTTCAGATTCTTTTTCAGCAATACCTAGTTCTTTTGCAATAGCAAAAGCGGTATCTTTATGATCTCCTGTAATCATAACGGTACGAATGCCCGCCTTTTTACATTCTGCAATAGACGCTTTTACTTCTGTTCGCGGTGGATCGATCATACCGACAAGTCCTATGAATATAAGACTTTCTTCCATGTGATCGGTGGTAACGTTTTGTGTATCATACTGTTTGAAAGCGAATGATAGTACGCGTAAAGCTTTTTGAGACATCATTTGAGCAACTTCTAATATTTCTTTTTTATCTGTTTCAGTTAATGGCTGAATTGCACCATTTATAAAAATATGAGTGCAACGAGATAAAAGTTTATCAATTGCTCCTTTTGTCATGCTGTAATAGTTTTTATCATACTCATGCAGTGTTGACATCATTTTGCGTTCGGAGTCAAATGGTAATTCGTTCACGCGTCTATGTTGATCTTCTAAAGTATCTTTTTGAAGATGAAAGGTGCTGCCGGCAATAAGAAGGGCAATTTCTGTTGGGTCACCAGTTTGTGATTCAGCCTTATAAGATGCATCGTTGCATAAAATCATATTTTCTAATAATAAGCGCTGAGCATCATTGTTTATGTTTAAGTTTTCTAGTTTATCGTATGTACGATCACTATAGAAATGAGTAACCGTCATTTTATTTTGTGTTAATGTTCCTGTTTTATCTGAACAAATAATTGTAACAGAACCGAGTGCTTCGACGGCTGGAAGTTTACGAATGATGACGTTTTGTTTAATCATACGCTGTACACCAATTGCGAGAACGATAGAGACAATAGCTGGTAATCCTTCGGGAATTGCTGCAACCGCTAAGCTAATGGCAGTCATGAACATTTCTAACGTGTCTCGGCCTTGGAAATACCCGATGAAGAACATAATGATGCAAATTGCTACAGCTACAAAGCCTAAATATTTCCCTACTTGCGCTAAGCTTTTTTGAAGTGGTGTTGCATCATCATCCGCTTCATGTAAGAGAGTTGCGATTTTTCCAATTTGAGACTTCATTCCCGTTTCAACAGCAACACCAACACCTCGTCCGTAAGTGACAAGTGTTGACATAAAGGCCATATTTTTTTGATCACCGAGTGGTATTTGTTCTTCATTTTGAAGAGAAGGATGATAAAGTGAATCTTTATCAACAGGAACGGATTCTCCTGTTAAAGCAGATTCTTCAATTTTTAAATTGGCGGTTTCAATAAGCCGTAAGTCACACGGAATATAACGTCCAGCATCAAGCATAACGATATCTCCTGGAACAACATCTTCGGACGGAATTTCTTTTAGTTCACCATCCCGTTTTACAATTGCTTTTGGCGTTGCCATCTTTTTTAATGCTTCTAAAGCTTGTTCTGCTTTCGATTCTTGAATGACACCAATTACAGCATTTAAAACAACAACGAGAGCAATAATGCTCGCATCGGCCCATTCACCAACAAAGGCAGAAATAAGAGCGGCAATTAAAAGAACATAGACGAGAACATCATTAATTTGGGAAAAAATACGTTGCCATAAAGTCCGTTTTTGTTTTGTAGTGAGTTCGTTTCGTCCATATTTTTTTAATCGAATTTGCACCATTTCGTCT
This sequence comes from Bacillus sp. 05T22, assembly GCF_056396765.1. Taxonomy (NCBI): domain Bacteria; kingdom Bacillati; phylum Bacillota; class Bacilli; order Caryophanales; family Bacillaceae; genus Bacillus; species Bacillus sp. 05T22. The sequence goes on along the minus strand of NZ_JBFTMC010000047.1, from coordinate 6,006 downwards.
GTTAGACCATGTTGTTCATTTGTTTCAAGTGCAAGTATTGCTTGATCTTTCGTTTTACTGTACCAATTGCTCATAGATAAACACCTCCGGTAAAAGCAGTTAGCAATGGTAATAAGATAAATATTAAAAAAAGAGTTTGGTGAAAAGGAAGGTCTATGGTGAAGTTCTCCTTTTATTGTACAGCATTTGGAAAATAGATGTAGAAAAGTGGAAGGGTGTCATTAATTTGTTGGAAATAAAAAAGTCCCTTTGTATAAGGGACTTTTCATTATTTTTTAATTAGCGTACCTAATTCTTCAGTAATAGCCTGCATTTCACTAATGCTGAATGTTTCACGTTTCATTACATGGTCGTAAATGTCTCGCAAATCTTCGTACATTTCTTGGTTAAAGCTTTCAGCTCTCATTGCTCCTGCGTTTACCATGCGTAACTTTTCTTTAATAGCTTCTACCATATATTCAACATTTTCTTGCGATTTTACGGATAAATCCACCGAAGTGTCCCCCTTTGAAATAACATAAAGATATCTTAACATTTTTTATCATTTTCGTTAATGAAACTTTTCAACCCTATTAAATTAGTAGGGATTTCCTTTATAATTAATAATTGGTTGTTTATACTATATGTATATATAAGAAATGAGCCAAGAAGGGAAGAAACAAATATGATTCAAGTATTGTTTGTTTGTCTTGGGAACATTTGTCGTTCACCGATGGCAGAAGCGATTTTTCGTGATTTTGTCGTGCAAGAAGGATTAGAAGATAAAATTCAAATTGATTCTGCTGGAACAGGCGATTGGCATATTGGTCATCCACCTCATGAAGGAACACAAAAAATTTTAAAAGAAAATGAAGTCTCTTTTGAAGGAATTAAAGCACGGCAAGTAGAAAAAGAAGACTTAACAAAGTTTGATTATATTATTGCCATGGACAACAAGAATATAGCAGATTTAGAAAGTTTAGGTAAATCTGGAGGCTATATTGGTAGACTGTCCGATTTTGTTCCAGACGGTGGCTGGACGGATGTTCCTGACCCTTATTTTACAGGGAACTTTCAAGAAGTATATGACCTTGTAACAGAAGGGTGTGCAAAATTGTTAGCATTCATTCGAAATGAGCAAGGAATATGAGAAAGCTTAGAAAGAAATACTTTCTAACATAAGAAATGAAAGGGTGAAGGAATATGGCAAAGAAGAATAATATAGCTCGAAACATTGCAATTGGTGTAGCAGCAGGTGTAGCTGTTTCTATGCTTAAGAAAGAAAATCGTGAAAAAGTGAAAAATACAGCAGAAAAAGCAAAATCAAAAATGATTGAAATTGGCGAGAATGCAAAAATAAAAGAAAAAGTGCAAACTGTTACAGATAAAGGACGCGAACTTGCAGATTTTAATGTAGTAAAGGCGAAGGTAGCGGAAATAAAGAAGCTAACGCCAGCTGTTGTTGGTACGTTAAAGGAAACAAAAGAAATCTTTAGTAAGAAAAAGATTGAACGAGAGGAAAAGCCAGAAACAATTGAAATTCAAGCTGTGTCTCCAAAAGCAGAAGAAGAACCGGTAGTAGCTGAAGATGGTGGTATGAAAGAAGCGCGTGAATTATTTATGAAGGACTCTAATGCAGAAGAAAAAAAAACAGAAGCATACATTGAGTTAAAGCAAGATAAAGAAGAGAAGAAAAGCGTTTAGAGAAATATGAAAAAATTTCTAGAGAAAGCAAGGGGAAATCGTGTCTATTCGTTTGGGAAAGATCTATATGACCGAACGATGCGAGATGACGTAGCGGGCCTAGCAGCACAGCTCGCTTATTTCTTCTTGCTTGCTATTTTTCCTGGACTTGTTTTTTTAATTACGCTTCTTGGATTTATTCCAATTCAAACAGAGGATGTGCTCAGTTTATTAGAGGCTTATGTGCCAGAAGATGCAATGAACTTAATTGAAGTGAACGTAGATAAAGTAGTAAATGAACAAAATGGTGGTTTATTATCGTTTGGTTTATTATCAACGTTATGGTTTGCATCAAATGGTGTAAACGCAGTTATGAATGCATTTAACCGAGCCTATGATGTAAAGGAAACGCGCTCTTTTATCGCCACGAGAGCTTTGTCTATTGTGCTTACACTAGCGATGATTTTTATGATTGTCTTCGCGTTAATTGTTCCTGTTTTTGGACAGGTAATTGGAGCAGCTGTTTTTAAAGCAATTGGTTTATCAGAAAGCTTTTCTTTCGTATGGAGTATTATACGGCTAGTAGCCAGCTTCTTAGTGTTATTTGCCTTATTTAGCTTTTTATACACATTTGCACCTGATCGAAAGTTAAAGAGAAGAGAAGTTATATCAGGGGCATTATTTGCAACGGTTGGGTGGATTGTGGTATCGTACTCATTTGCCTATTACGTGGATAAATTTGCAAATTATGCGAATACATACGGTGGTCTTGGTGGTATTATCATTTTAATGTTATGGTTCTATTTAACGGCTTGGGTCATTTTACTTGGCGGAGAAATTAATGGATTACTACATTTTTATCGAACAAGTGACAATAATTTCCGTGATGAAAAATAATTTTCTGTTCCATAATAAAGAGGAACAGGGGGGATTCAAAATGAGTAATAATAAAAAAAATCACAATAATAAAAACCAAGGTAAAAAAAATAGTAGCTCACATCCAAAACATAAAACGAGTAGCAGTGCCAATGGACATAATAGCTATCATTAAAAAAACGGGTTCCCTCTGGGGACCCGTTTAGTTATTTCTTTTTAATAAACGTAAGCCGTTTAAAATTACAAGGATTGTACTTCCTTCGTGGCCAATAACGCCAAATGGAAGAGCTAAAAATTGTAGGAAATTAGAGCAAATGAGCATTGCGATTACTGCTAATGAAAAAATCACATTTTGTTTTACAATGCGGTTCATTCGTTTTGATAAACGAATGGCCTGTGCAAGGCGAGAGAGTTCATTTTTCATTAGAACGACATCTGCTGTTTCTAAGGCAACATCTGTCCCTTCGCCCATAGCAACGCCAATACTTGCTGTAGCGAGTGCAGGAGCATCGTTAATACCGTCGCCAACCATTGCCACTGTACCGTATTTTTCTTTTAGTTGTTTCACCGTTTCAACTTTTGTTTCTGGTAAGCATGATGCGTAGTATTCTTTTATGTTGCTTTCAGTCGCAATTGCTTTAGCCGTCTGTTCGTTATCACCAGTGATCATGATAGCTTCAACACCAATGCTTTGTAAATCACGAATAGCAGCAATTGTTTCCTGGCGAAGTGTATCTTTTAAAGCAATAAGTCCAAGAATTCCTTTTTCATTACTAATATAGACAACAGTTTTTCCTTCTTGTTCGAGTGTCGTAGCGATACCATTATGAAAAGTTTTTGTTTCTTCGCCAATAAAATCGGCCTTTCCAATCTTATAAGCTGTATTTTCTAAAATTCCTTTTAAGCCAAATCCAGTGACATCTTCTACACTTTCGGGTTTCGTTAATGTAATGTCATATGCATGTTTTGCGTACTTGACGATAGATTCTGCGAGTGGGTGTGTGGAATGACTTTCGATAGAAGCTGTAATATACAACACATCTTTTTCTGTTATTTCATCACGTACGTAAACATCTGTTACAGTCGGTTTTCCTTGAGTTAATGTTCCTGTTTTATCAAAGGCAATTGCCTTCACTGAGGCAAGGCGTTCTAAATGAATACCACCTTTAAATAAAATACCGCTTCGTGCGCCGTTAGAAATAGCAGATAATGTCGCTGGTGTAATCGATGCGACAAGTGCACATGGAGAAGCAACAACGAGTAAAATCATGGCACGATAAAATGTTTCGTTCCAGCTCCAATCTAGTAGGAAATGAGGAACAAACATCATTAGAGCAACGATGATAAGTACACCTTTTACATATGTTCCTTCAAATTTTTCGATAAAAAGTTGCGATGGTGATTTTTCACTTTGCGCGTTTTGAACGAGACGGATAATTTTTTGAAACAATGTTTGGTCGCTTCTTTTTGTAATTTTAACTTCAATAGCCCCGCGTAGGTTCACGGTTCCAGCGAATACTTCATCACCAAATTTTTTCTCATTTGGGATAGGCTCCCCAGTGATAGCAGCTTCATCGATATTTGTTTCACCGCTATGAATTGTACCATCTGCAGGTACGCGTTCACCTGGCTTAATTAAAATGATGTCATCAATTTCTAACTGAGCTACTGGAATACGTTCTTCTGTTCCATGTGAAATGAGCAAGGCTTCTTCAGGTTGTAAATCTAGCAGTGTTGAAATTTCTTTTTGGCTTTTACTTAATGTATAAGCTTCCATTGCACCGCTTAGTGCAAAGATAAATATTAAGATGGCACCTTCTGCCCAGTATCCGATAATAGCGGCACCAATGGCAGCGAAGAGCATTAACATTTCTACATTCAATTCTTTTTCTTCTATTGTATCTTCGATGCCTTCTTTCGCTTTCGCATATCCTCCAATTATATAGGCGAGGATATAAAAAACTATCCCAGCAGTTGTTGCTTCGTTTTCTGTGAATAACCAACCGGATAAAATGAAAACACCAGATAGGATTGCAAAGATAAGTTCATAATGCTTTTGGAATGATTGAATCCAAGATGGATTAGACATATTCTTTTTTGATGGTAATGCTTTTACTTCTGAGTTCATTATTACTCGCTCCTTCCAAATTCTTATTGAGAAAAAGAATCAAAATCGAAATCCCCATAAAACGACGAAAGCTGCCATCCATACGGATAGCAGCATTTCTATTGAAAAATTTTATCAGTTATTATCTTGTAATTATTCTATATTATATCATATGTTTATACTTGAGAATATGTTTTTGTTTATATATCAAATTGAAAAACTTGTTTTTTTTCTTTTCCTTTGGTATATATGAATGTTGTTCGTAAAAAGGTCGGAGAGGAAGACAATAAGTGAAGACAGAGAAATTTTTTACCCATCCAATTGGTGTGTTTGCTGCAGCGCTAGCAGCGACATTTCTATGGGGAAGCGCATTTCCTTTTATTAAATTAAGTTATGCTGAACTCGGAATTCAGCCACATGAAGTTGGCGAGCAAATATTATTTGCTGGTTATCGCTTTTTCTTATCTGGTGTGATGCTCTTATTCTTTTTTAAAGCAATAGGAAAAGATATGCATTTCAAAAAAGAAACAGGGAAGCAATTAGTGCAAATTGGTTTATTTCAAACATTTCTACAATATGTATGTTTTTATATTGGTATGAGTTACAGTTCTGGAATTGAAGGTGCTATTATTTCTGGTACATCATCTTTTTTTCAAATTTTAATTGCGCATTTTTTGTATAAAGATGATGCATTAAATATTCGAAAAGTGATCGGCGTGTCTATCGGTTTTTGTGGTGTGATTCTTGTGAATGTTCCAAGTGATGGAAGTATGGCGTTTCATTTTGGAATTGGTGAATTATTGCTTCTTGGGGCCGCGATGATGTATTCATATGGAAATATATTGGCAAAAGAAGGGAGTAAAACATTAGATGTTGGGTACATGACAGCATATCAGATGATTTTTGGATCTATCGGATTATTATGTATTGGTATTTTTCAAGTTGGATTTATGCCTTTTGTATTCAATATGAAAGCACTATCTATGTTACTTTATTTATCCTTCTTATCAGCGGCGGGGTTCTGTATATGGAATACAGTTATGAAGTATAACAAGGTCGGAAAAGTATCGATGTATATGTTCTTTATACCAGTATTTGGAGTCTTATTATCCAGCATGATTTTAGGGGAAGCAATTCATTCATTTGTTTTATTTGGATTAGCATGTGTAGCAGCGGGTATTATCGTAGTAAATCGGACACCAAATATGCAAAAAACGGAGCAAGAGAAACAAGCGGCATAAAAAGAGTAGGATTAATTTCTTTTAGTTTTAGAAAAAAGGATAGGAGTGTTCTTCTTCTTTTGAAATTTTATATGATAAAAACAGGAGAAACTAGGTTATATCACGAAGAAATATTAATAT
>NZ_JBFTMC010000046.1:0-29284 GCF_056396765.1 Bacillus sp. 05T22 | reverse complement strand
ATATATAAGTTCTATAATATAGATCTATCCCCCCTTCTATATACATAAAAAAGACATAGTTCTATAATCATGGAATAGTGATTATCCCCTTATAGAATCATGCCCTCCAGTTCTCTGGTCAGACCCTGTGTTGACTACTTACCTCGTGTCGAAAAAACTCACAAAAAAGAGTTATTTATTATATATTAAATAACTTAGATAGAAAATTCAAAAGACAATATGCACAATTGCATGAAAATTCTTTTATTCATTATTTTACAAACAAAAAAACTACCAAGGTTAACGTAATGCTAACCTTGGTAGTTTTTGTTTCCCCCTCATAAACGGAGACCAATCCTTCACAGATGGAAGTTTTACTTTATTTCCCTTGTGTTTTCTCCCAATCAGCTAAGAACTTCTCAATTCCTTGATCTGTTAACGGATGTTTCACTAATGCTCCAATTACATTTGCCGGAATTGTTGCGATGTGTGCACCGTTTAACGCTGCGTCTGTTACGTGAACGCTATGGCGTACAGATGCTGCAATAATTTCTGTTTTAATGTCATGAATTACAAAGATATCAGCGATTTGGCGAATTAAGTCCAAACCATTATGACCGATATCATCTAAACGACCTAAGAATGGAGATACGTACGTTGCGCCAGCACGTGCTGCAAGCAATGCTTGTACCGCAGAGAATACTAACGTAACGTTTGTACGAATTCCTAAATCAGAGAATGCTTTTACTGCTTTTAAGCCCTCTTTTGTCATTGGTACTTTTACAACAACGTTTGGAGCAATTTTTGCTAATTCTTTTCCTTCTTCAATCATTTTATCTGCTTCTAAACTAATTACTTCTGCACTTACAGGTCCTTCTACAACGCTGCAAATTTCACGAATACGTTCATGGAAATCTACGCCTTCTTTTGCTACAAGTGATGGATTTGTTGTTACACCTGCTAATACGCCTAAATCATTTGCCTCTTTAATTTCATCAATGTTTGCTGTATCAATAAAAAATTTCATTTGTTTTTCTTCCTTCCTAAATGTAAGTTTATATTTTATTTTTTCTTAATAAGCTCTAATTCAATCGGAATGAATTTTTCCACTTTTTTACCTTGGTTCACTTGTCTTGCTGTTTCCATCGCTTTCTCTCCGATTAATTCTGGTTTTTGCGCAACAGTTGCTGTCATACGTCCGTCATTAACCGCTTTCACAGCATCATCTGTGGCATCAAATCCAACAACAACCACATCTGTTTTCCCAGCAGATTTTAATGCTTCAAGTGCCCCTAATGCCATTTCATCGTTATGAGCAAATACTGCTTTTATATCGCTATTTGCTTGTAAAATATTTTCCATAACTGATAATCCTTTGGCACGATCGAAGTCTGCGGCTTGCTTCGCAACAACTTTTAGCCCCTTATCGGCAACTTTATGGAATCCTTTCCCACGCTCGCGAGCAGCGGATGATCCAGGAATCCCTTCTAACTCAGCAACATTTGCACCTTCACCAACAAGTTCACGAATGTAGTCACCGGCCATACTTCCGCCTTCTACATTATTTGACGCAATGTGTGAAACAACTTTTCCTGAGTTTGCAACGCGGTCTACTGTAATAACAGGGATATTTGCTGCATTAGCTGCACTTACTGCTGAAGCAACTGCATCTGAATCTGTTGGGTTAATGACAACTACATCAACGCCTTTTTGAATTAAGTCTTCAACATCATTCGTTTGCTTCGCTGCATCATTTTGTGCATCAACAGCAATTAACTCAATGCCACTATCTTTCGCCTTCTTTTCTGCCCCTTTTTTCAACGTGACGAAAAATGGATTGTTTAAAGTGGAGACAGAAAATCCAACTTTAATAGTTTTACTTCGACCTTTATCGCTAGAATCCTTTGCCCATTCTGGTGGTTCCATTGAACAACCAGCAGTGATTATCACTATGAGTGCAACGAGTACAAGTAACCATTTTTTCATGAATTGTCCCTCCATTATGCTTCTTTTCGACGATCAATTAATACAGCAAGTAAGATCACAAGTCCTTTTACAACTTGTTGGAAGAAAGAAGATACGCCTAATAAATTTAGACCGTTATTTAGTACACCGATAATCAGTACACCAATGAATGTGCCGACAATCCAACCTCTTCCACCAGAAAGACTTGTTCCTCCTAATACAACTGCAGCAATTGCATCTAATTCATAAGCAGAACCAGCAGTTGGCTGGGCAGAATCTAAACGTGATGTTAACACGATACCTGCAAGCGCTGCCAAAATTCCGGAAAGACCATAAATCATTACTTTTATTCTTGTTACATTAATACCTGATAATGCCGCTGCTTCTTCATTTCCACCAATTGCAAAGGTCCGACGACCAAACGTCGTTTTCTTTAAAATAAAGTACAATGCAGCAAAAGCCATCATCATCGTTACAGCCGGTACAGGAATACCAAGGAAGTAACCACGACCGAACATTTGAAACATTAAGTGATCACCAAGGCCAGTGATCGGACGTCCGTCCATATAAACAAGCGTCAGCCCACGAAAAATGGTCATTGTTGCTAATGTCGCAATAAATGGTGCCACTTTTCCCTTCGCAATGATGACACCGTTTATAATTCCCATTACAAGACCAGCCAATAATCCAACCGCCATTGCAAGGAACGGATCCACACCACTTGCCATCATTCCAGCAACAAGTGCACTTGATAATGCTAAGATAGAACCTACCGATAAGTCAATACCCCCAGTTAAAATAACGAAGGTCATTCCAAATGCAATGAGTGCATTAATAGATACTTGGCGTAAAATATTAAATAAATTTGGTATTTCAATAAATGCTGGATTTAATGCTGTAATAACTACAATAATCAGTACCAATCCAATTAAAGAACCTAGCTGCTGCAATATATTCCCCTTTTTAGCCATAACTTACTCTCCCCCTGTAGCTAATGCCATAATGGACTCCTGTGTTGCTTTATCTTTCTCTAAAATACCGCCTACTTTTCCTTCATGAATAACAAGGACACGATCGCTCATTCCTAAAACTTCTGGAAGTTCGGATGAAACCATAATAACTGCATCCCCCTGCTTTGTAAGCTTGTTCATAATAGAGTAAATTTCTTTTTTTGCTCCAACATCAACACCCCGTGTTGGTTCATCTAAAATTAACAGCTGCGGATGGATTCCTAGCCATTTTGCAATAACAATCTTTTGTTGATTTCCACCAGAAAGTGATTTGACGGCTTGTTCACCATTTGCCGCTTTTACATTGAGAAGCTTCATCATATCCTCTGTGAACTGTGCTTCTACTCCTTTATCCATCACACTACCTTTTGAGAGACTCTCTAGATTTGGCAATGCTAAATTTTCACGAATAGAAAAATCTAAGACAAGCCCTTCTGATTTTCGATCTTCTGTAATAAAGGCAATTCGTTGCCGTATTGCATCAATTGGGCTATCAATTTTCACTTCTTGCCCATTCATAAATATTTGGCCCGAATCTAACGGTTCATGTCCAAATATCGCCTTCATAATATCAGTACGGCCAGCTCCCATTAATCCAGCGACACCGAGAATTTCACCTTTTCTCACTTGAAACGAAATATTTTTAAACTTTCCTTTTTTCGTTCCGTTACGCATTTCAAAAATAACTTCACCGATCTTCGCATCGCGCTCCGGATAGCGCTCACCGATGCTGCGACCAACCATCATACTCACTACTTCATCAAATGATGTTTCTGGAATTAACCTCGTTCCAACATATTCCCCATCACGTAAAATCGTAATAGCATCACAAATAGAAAAGATTTCTTCCATGCGATGTGAAATGTAGACGAACGATACGCCTTCTTTACGTAATTTATTAATAACCGTAAAAAGTGTTTCAATTTCGCGGTCCGTTAAGGCTGCTGTCGGCTCGTCCATAATAATAACGCTCGCATTTGTCATTAAGGCCTTACCAATTTCAATAATTTGCTGCTGTCCAACTGATAATTCCCCAGCAAGCATAGCCCCTTTTACGTGAAGCCCAAGACTTGCTAATTGTTGCTGCGCTAACCCATTCATTTGCCGTGTACGTAAAATGCCTGTTTTGCCGTACATCAACTCTTTCCCAAGAAACATATTTTCAGCAACTGTTAAGTTCGGTAATATGTTCAGCTCTTGATGAATAAAAGCAATTCCGTATTCCTCAGCTTCTTTTGCGTTTTTAAATGTCCGGTCTTGCCCATCAATCGTGACTTGACCACTATCTTTCGTATATACACCCGTTAAAATTTTCATGAGCGTTGATTTTCCCGCTCCATTTTCCCCCATCAGTGCATGGACTTCTCCTGTTTCAATACTAAACTGTGCGTTTTTCAAAACAGGATTACCATTGAACGCTTTTGAAATATTTTGCATTTCAATACGCATTCTCATCACATCCCTTTATTAAAAAATCACGCCTGCATGTAAAATAACATTCGCATATGGCGTTGCTTCTCCCGTACGAATAACTACCTTGGCTTGTTTTGTACGTTCTTTAAACTGTTCATGTGATACATATTCAAAAGCAGCTTCTTTTAAACGTGCTTCGACTTCTCTGTTTACTTCTGCATTATTGATCGTAATCTCTCCTGCTAATGTTAGTTTTTCAACTGCCATGTCGTCTATCACAACTTGTAATACCTCTAGAAACGATGGTTTTCCAAGTTCTACCGCTAAATCAATTCGCTTTACACCATCTGGAATAGGTAAACCACAATCAGCAATCACAATTGTATCCGTATGTCCAAGGGAAGCAAGTACCGCAGCAATTTCACTATTTAATACACCATGCTTCTTCATCCAACAATCACCTGCACTTCTCTTACCTTTTCTCTTGTTGGCATACCACCTTGTGCCCCTAGCTTTGTTACAGAAAGACCGCCGGCAATGTTTGCAAAGCGGATTGCTTTTTGTAATGTCTCACCTTCGGAAAGCGCAACCGCTAATGCACCGTTAAAAGTATCACCTGCTCCTGTTGTATCCACTACTTCAACATCAATACTTGGTACATGAACAATCTCTGTACCATTATGGAAACGAACACCTTTCCCACCTTCTGTCATCAGTAATTTATTTGGATATTTCGCAAGTAACTCTTCAATTGGTGACGTAAAATCATCTAATACAATGCGGCATTCATGTTCATTCGGTGTAATATACGTCGCCTTTTCTAAAATATCTACTGGCAATACTTGTGCCGGAGCTGGATTTAACATAACCGGAATTTTGTGTTCTTCACAAATATCAAGAACGTATTCCACTGTTTCTAGCGGAATTTCAAGCTGAAGGACAACCATATCAGCTTTTACAAGAAGATCTTTCGCACGATCAACAATTTGTTCATTCACAAGACGATTTGCTCCTTGTACAACGACAATACTGTTGTCTTCTTCCGCTAAAACAATATGAGCAATTCCTGTCGTTCCATCTGTAACCGGTACCACACAGTCGATAAAAATACGTTCATTCTCTAAATTTTTTCTAACTAGCTTACCATAATCATCATTTCCTACAGCACCTACCATTGCCACATTTGCACCTAATCTAGCTGCGGCAACAGCTTGGTTTGCTCCTTTGCCTCCAGGCACTGTATGAAACGCTTCTCCAATCACTGTTTCTCCTGCTTTTGGTCGCTTTTTTGAAACAGCGACTAAATCCATTGAAATACTGCCGACTACTGCAATGTTTGGCATATATCTCATCTCCTTACTTCGTTGTATTTCGTTCTATAATTTCAATCGGTAAACGATAATGTTCGGTTTCTAATTGATTTCCTTCCATTTGCTCTAGCAATAATTCTGTTGCAATTCGTCCCATTTCATAAATAGGTTGTGCAACTGTTGTAAGAGATGGATACATCATTTCTGTTAAAGAAATACCATCAAATCCAATAATTTGTAAATCATCTGGAATGGAAATTCCTTTTTGTAATGCCGCTTTCACTACCCCAATGGCAATCAAATCATTTCCAGCTACAATGCCATCGATATGCGGATACTCTTCTAACAATTCCATTGCCACACGTTCGCTATCTGCTGGATCAAACGTACTTTCTGCAATCATATAAGAAAGCCCATATTGCGTAATAACATCTATAAAACCTTCAAAACGCTCATTTGCTGTACTCACATCGCGCGGTCCACGAATATGCGCAATATGTTGACACCCTTTTTCTAACAGTAACTTTGTTGCTTCTTGACTTCCCGCATAGTTATCTGCATATACCGTCGGAATACGTTCATTAAACATGCGGTCAATTGCCACAACTGGCACAGACAAGTTCATGTAATTCATACTATTTTGTGGGTTCGTAGCCACAATAAACCCATCAACATTATTTTGTCTGAGCACATCAATATATTGTTTCTCTTTCTCTAAACTTTCATCAGAATTACAAAGTACAACTGTGTATCCTTGCTTATGTGCTACATCCTCTACGGCACGTGCAACTTCTGGAAAGAATGGATTCACGATATTTGGAACAACCAAACCAATTAAGCGAGATTTTTTATTATATAAAGAACGTGCTACTGTACTAGGCTTATAATCCAACAGTTCAATTGCTCGTTCCACTTTTTTTAATGTATCTTCGTGAACATATCCGTTCTTATTTAACACCCTGGAAACGGTCGCAACAGATACTCCCGCTAATTTCGCAACATCTTTAATCGTACTCATTCTCTTCCCTCTCCATTTCATGTAACCGTTTACAGAAAATAATATAACTCATTTACAAAAATACGTCAATCATTTCTAACTAAAAAAGCTTACATGTTATACTCATAATAAAAAAGCATCGCTATATAGCGATGCTTTTTTATTATGAGTACGATACGTTTGTATCCTTTTCCTCTTCTGCTACAGCAGGCTCTTCTGCACCTTTTTTACGATCAGACAGTTTAATCTTCTGTAAGAAAATCGTAAATACAGCACCTACTACAATAAACACTAATCCTGTTAAGAATACAGTATGAAGTGAATCCACTAAAGAATTTTTCAAAATTGGTACGATGCTGTTAGAGAATGCTTCTGGCATTTGTTTTAATGCTTCTGGACTAAAGAGCATAGAATATAAACCTTGTGGGTCCGTATGAATCATATCTTTAAACTTCGTTACCATTTGTCCCGCTTCTTGTGGGAACGTATCCAATACAGGTACTAATTTGTTTGTTAATGTTGTACCTGAAGTATTATTCATAATAGAACCTAAAATCGTAATCCCAAATGTACCACCGATTTGACGGAAGAATTGACTAGATGATGTAACAACGCCAAGGTCTTTTTTCGGGAAGCTTTCTTGCAATGCTAATGTTAAAGTTGGCATAACAAGACCCATTCCTAAACCGATAACCATCATATAAGAAGTTGCGAGAAGCTTACTTGTATGCATATCCATTGTCGTTAGTAGCCAAAATCCACCGGCCATAATGAGCATACCTGTAATAATTTGTGGTTTCACACCAACCTTTAATACAAGCTGACCACCAATAATACTCATCACAATCATCGTAATCATCATTGGTGTCATAATTGTTCCAGATTCAGCCGCACTTACCCCAACAATTCCTTGCATAAAGAATGGTACGAACATAATTGCCCCAAACATTCCAATACTCATAAAAAAGCCGATTGCATTTAATAATGTAAATGTACGGTTTTTAAAGAAATGCATTGGTAAAATTGGTTCTTCCGCCTTTGTTTCAACAATGATGAAGCTTACTATACCAATGATAGCAAGTGCAAATAATCCAATGATTTGCCAAGAATCCCAAGCATAGTCTTTCCCGCCAAACGTTAATGCAAGTAATAAACTCACAACACCGAGAATCATCGTGAAAATACCAGCAAGATCAATTTTAATTGGACCTGTTTGTTTATGTCCTTTTAATCCCATTGCAATAAAGATTGTCGCCAAAATACCGACTGGTAAGTTGATATAGAATACCCATCTCCAGTTGACAGCATCCACAATCCAACCGCCCACTTGCGGTCCAATTACGGAAGCAAGACCATATAACGCTCCAAAGATCCCTTGCCATTTCGCACGTTCTTTACCTGTAAACATATCCCCGATAATAATCATCGCCATTGGCATCATAATACCGCCACCAAGACCTTGAATACCACGGAAAATAATTAACTCAGTCATACCGTTCGCCATACCGCAAAGTGCTGAACCAACCATAAAAATGATTAACCCTGTAATATATACGTTACGACGTCCTAATAAATCCGCTAACTTACCTGCAATTGGTACAACTGTCGTTGAGGTTAGCATATATGCTGTTGTTAACCATGTCATTAAGCTTAATCCGCCTAGTTCTCCAACAATACGAGGCATTGCTGTACCGACAATTGTTCCGTCTAATGCAGCAAATAACATCGCGATTACTAAACCGATTAACAACAGCTTTCTATTCTGATTTTCTTGTTGTTCCATGTAATCTCCTCAATTCTATTTAGTTTGTCTCTTTTTTCTCAGATTCCCCGCAAATAATTGCTTCTAACTTTTCAAATAAACGTAATAAATCTTCTCTCTCTTGTAATTCTAACTGTGAGAAATATTTTGCAATATGCTCATTACGAGCAGACATTGCCTCGTTTACTACATCTTTCCCCTTCTTCGTCAGCTCAATTACAACAACACGGCGATCCTCTTTGTCATGGTAGCGCAGTACCAACTCTTGATCGATTAACCGATCAATCATCACTGTAATTGCACTTGGTTTCACATACATTTTCTTTGCCAATTTTGTTGCTCTTGATGCACCGTAATGGTCTAAAATTTTTAAAATATAAAACTGCGGTGGTGTAAGTCCTGATGCTTGCATTTGTTCTAGTAGCTCCGTTTGCATTTTCTTTCCTATAGAGAATGTTAAAGCCTGAATTCTATCAATGTGAGTCATATCATTTGGCATGTTATCCACCTCTTATTTAAACAATGAAATATTTAACGTATTTAAATATTAAACCCTATAATTAATTCCGTCAACAATTATATTTCACGAAAACGTTTACATTTTTATCATAAAGTTGTATAATTTATGACGACATTAATAGTGAATGTCACGGAGAGTTAGCGTATACGGCTATGGAACATAGAAAGAGTGCCTTTCTGTATTTCATGGTCTTTTTTATTTTCCATGATATAAAATGTTTTCAATAAAACTTCTATAAAGATAAAATAAAATTTTACTTAGTGGGAACAAAAACTGAAGTAAAGAAATAAAATAGCTCCTAGCATTCAGATATATGCTAAGAGCTATTTTTTATTTATGTCTAGTGATATTGTCTTGCCAACTATAACAATCATTTCCCTTCTATTTACAACATTACCTTTATTAAAACATCTACTGAAACATTTTCACAGCAACAGCCAACAGCACCGAACTAGCAAATCCACCTAAACAAATCAAACTTACGCTCTGACTATATGATAAGTTTTGAAATCCTTTCATTTCTTTCTTCCTCCCATTCATTCCCTTTGATGATTTTATTGTATCAATGGAAGAAATTCTATAACATCGATTTTCCTAACAACTGTCTTACAATAATGTAAGGTTCCTTCCTCATCAAAAAAACAGACAGCATTTCTGCTGTCTGTTACTTTACGATCATCACCGGACATTTCACTCGTTTTGCTATTTTATGACTTACACTTCCAAGCACCATTTCTTGCAATGTATTTAATCCTCTGCTCCCCACTATAACAAGATCAATGTCTCCTGTATTTACATATTGCACAAGTGTATTTCCTGGATCACCATGCAAAATCGTAATCTTATAGGAGACCTCTTCTTGCTGTAATAAAGCTTCAATTTCTTTTAATCTATCTTTTCGACTAGCTGAGATTGTCTCTATATCTGTTTGTCCGTGTATAATATCTGATTTTGCCGTTCTATTGTCTACAACATATACAACTTCAACGTTTACTTCCTTACTAAATTTAGCAATATATGCGGTATGTTTTGCTGCACGTATTGCATGTTCTGACCCATCACATGCTAGTATAATTTGCTTGTACATATGCTGAAGCCCCTTTCATCATCATACTCGTATTATAATACAAAAAGAACCCTTTCGGTCCTCAGAAAAGGTGCTTCCTATTTAACGAACAGCTTGTTTCGCCAATTTTGTAACAAGCTCTGAACTACACTCATTTAATCCCGTTATCTTTACTTTTACACCATTTCGCTCATACTTCATCACAACTTTATCAACTGCGCCTACAGCTGAATCATCCCATACATGTGCATGTGTGAAGTTAATTTCTATTTCCTTTACATCTTCTTTAAACTGAAATGCATTTATGAATTCTGTAGTAGATGCAAAAAAGAGTTGTCCATGAATGGCATATACTTTTTTCTCACCAACATAAGAATGTTTCACGTGAATCTTTGCCATGTTGAATGCAAATAAAACCGCACTTATTACTGTACCAATCATAACACCAAGAGCTAGATTATGTGTAACAAGAACAATTGCAACTGTTACAATCATAACAAATGCATCGCCTTTCGGAACTTTATGAAGAGTAAATACAGAGTTCCAATCAAATGTCCCGATAGCAACCATAATCATAACTGCAACTAATGCTGCCATTGGGATATTGACAACATAGTCACCGAGAACGAAGAGCAATACAATTAAAAATCCACCTGCTACAAATGTTGATAAGCGACCACGACCACCGGATTTCATATTAATAATAGATTGTCCAATCATTGCACACCCTGCCATTCCACCAAAGAAACCAGCAACAATATTGGAAATTCCTTGTCCACGCGCCTCTTTATGCTTATTGCTAGGTGTATCTGTCATATCATCTAAAAGAGATACTGTTAATAGTGATTCTAGTAAACCTATAACAGCTAACATAATCGAATACGGTAAAATAATAGCTAATGTTTCTAATGTAAATGGCACATCTGGAATACTGAAAAACGGTAATTCAGTTGGTAAACTTCCCATATCACCAACTGTACGTAATTGAAAACCGCCTAGCAGCGCAATACTTGTCACGACAATAATAGCAATAAGTGTAGAAGGCACTGCTGTTGTAATACGTGGAAATAGATAAATGATTGCGAGTCCTAATGCTACTAACGCATACATCTGCCAGTTTGCACCTTGAAAGTGTGGCAATTGTGCTGTAAAAACTAAAATTCCTAACGAATTTACAAATCCACTCATAACAGAACGCGGAACAAATTTCATAAATGAACTTAGCTTTAACACTCCAAAGATAATTTGAACAACACCGGTTAAAATTGTTGTAGCAAACAAATACTGCAAGCCATAATCTTTTACAATTGTCACCATTAACAATGCCATCGCCCCTGTTGCAGCAGAAATCATTCCCGGCCTTCCGCCAACAAATGCAATTGTCACAGCAATACAAAAAGCAGCGTATAATCCAACCATTGGATCTACCCCTGCAATAACCGAAAAAGCAATTGCTTCAGGAATTAAAGCTAATGCGACGACAATACCTGATAACACATCCCCCTTCACATTGGAAAACCATTCAGTTTTTATAGTTTGTAACAAGATAACACTCCTCTACTTTTCTTATTTTTTGATTTTCTCCGTAAGAAAATCGGGCCGATTGCACGAGTGCTATTATATAACGAATGTCAGATTTTTTTCTATGAAAAACTTTCCCAAATACAAAAGACGCTGCATCATGCAACGTCTTTTCTCTTAATGTCCACCGTGTCCCCCACCACTTTCTTGAACAATCTCTAACTTCTCGTCAAGTATTCCTTGCGTTTCAAACGAGATATTCTCTGTATTTCCTAATAGGAAACCGTGGTTATATGGCCCGAGCGTTGGATCATCTTTAAATTTTGGTTGAATCGTAGCTAATAAATCATATACTGGCTGTGAAAACGGCGCTCCAGCAATTGCTAAATCGAGAGTTTCTGTTGAAACAAATGATACGCCGTGCCCTAGTTGGTTCTCTTTGTGAGTCGCTGGCCATATTGTTTGTGATGTTAATATTGCCATTTGAACGGTATCATTCGTATTTAACCTTGTTATATTTTTTAAACTTGTTGTTAATAAATCATTAGATGCTCCTGCATTCATTCCTTTCTGTGCCATCGCTCCATGATCCATCTTCATATCTTTCTGGTGCTCACTCTTCCTTTCTTTTGTATCTTCATTCTTTTTTTGTTCCGTACTCGCTTGCCCACACGCCGCAAGTCCAAGTGCAGCAACTATTGTCATACTCAAAAATTGAGCTGCTTTTTTCACTATACCGCCTCCATATTCGTCACGTTTAAGCCTATATACTTTACCGAAAAGTGAAGTATATCAAGGTTCTTGCTTTACTATGTCATTGCCAATCAGTATGTGAAAAAGCTTAAGAGAATTTCTCTTAAGCTTTTTCGCACATTATTTTCTCTACAAAAGTTTATTCACCAATTAACTCAATTGTTTCCGTAATTTTTATACTATCCTTCACAGATTGAACAATCGTACAATTCTTCACCGCAAGCTCTAACGCTTTTTCTAACTGTACCTGTGTAATTCCTTCTGCTTTTATTTTATAGTGCAAATGAAGGCTTTCTACCGGCCTCGGTAAAACTTCGCTTCTTCCAATTTCAGTTTCAATTGTAAACGTATCGTATGTAATACGCTTCTTTTCTAAAATTGTCCGAAATACAATTGCACTGCACCCTGCAATAGAGGAAACGAATAACTCTAACGGTGTATATCCACTTTCTTTTCCAATAGACAATTGACCATGTGAAAGTTCTGCCTCCATATCATCATGCTTGATTGTTAGTTTCATACGTTGTTCCCAACTCCACTTTCGTAATTTGCTGCCGCTTCTTATTTATATAATAATACACGTAACAGAAAATGATAAATGGAATGCCGCAATATAGCGCCATACGCTGTTCTGGAATGAATGCTAAACTAATAACAACAATGCTGTTTGTAATTAACGCTAAAATAGGAACAATTGGATATAACGGTGTTCTATATTTTAAATCTTCTACTTTCCCGCCTTGCTTTACATACTGACTTCTAAATCGAAGTTGTGATAAAGCAATGATAATCCAACTTGCAACTGCAGATAAACCAGCAACAGATAATAAGTAAATATATACTGTATCCTCTGCCAAAAAGCTTGTTAGTAAAGATAATGCCGCTACTGCAATTGTAACTACTAATGCCGTAATCGGAATACCGCGTTTATTTACCTTTTTGAAGGAAGTTGGTGCCATTCCTTCATTTGCAAGTGACCATAGTATACGCGTCGCCGCATATAATCCTGAATTTGCTACAGATAATAACGCAGTGATAATAACGAAGTTCATAATATCTGCTGCATATGGAATACCGATCTTATCAAATACAACAACGAATGGGCTTTCAATAATCCCTGCATCTTTCCATGAAATTAAMCCTACTAAAATYGTCATTGTTAAAATAAAGAACAACATAATGCGCCATACTGTATTACGAATTGCACGTGGGATTGTTTTTTCCGGTTCTTGACTCTCTCCTGCTGCAATCCCTATTAACTCTGTTCCTTGGAAGGAAAAATTAACTGTAATCATTGTAAGAAGCACAGCAGCCAGCCCATTCGGGAATAATCCACCATCGCTCACAAAGTTAGAAAAAAGAGGCGTTGCTTCTTTTCCGTCATACGGTAAAAAACCAAATAACGCACTACCACCAAGAACAACAAATGCAATAATTGTAATTACTTTAATACTTGAGAACCAAAATTCTAATTCAGCATAACTCTTTGCTGAGATAGCATTTGACATATATAAAATAACTCCAAATACAAGACACCATACCCAAACATCTACAGTTGGAAACCATCTTTTCATCATTAAGCCGATAGACGTTAACTCTAAACCAACTGTAACTGCCCATCCAAGCCAATAAAGCCATCCAATCATAAATCCTGTTCCTGGACCGATAAACTTTGTCGCATATTTTTGGAAAGAACCAGAAACCGGCATCGCCACCGTTAGCTCACCAAGGCAAAGCATTGTTAAATACATAATAAATCCACCGACTAAATAAGAAAGGATCGCTCCTCCTGGTCCTGCTTGGTTAATGGTATATCCTGATCCAAGAAAAAAACCTGTTCCGATTACACCTCCAAGTGCAATCATAAATAAATGTCTACTCTTCATCGTACGATGTAATTTCTCATTTGTTGTTTGCTGCATCGTAATCCTCCCCTACAACTACCCTCTATCTCTTTTTAAAATTTTCTGATAATAAAAATATACACGAAAGCGGTTACAATTTCTATATAAAATTAAAACTTTTCTGATAAAATATAATGTTTTTTCATCTACCTTACAATTACACTACTAAAAAAAACGAATATCTTCCAAATCCCAACTTTTAAACTATGTAAAAAACATAAAAAAACTCTCACATCTTATTTCATGTAAGAGTTAACGGCTTTCTAATTTCCTAGATACAAGTGATAAACTGTAGTTGACAACAAAATACATACAAGCAACAAGTAGTAATGTAGGAATCATATAGTTTACGTTTTGTCCATTAATAATTTGGGCATTATGCATGAGTTCTGGCAAGGAGATAACAACCGCTAGTGACGTATCTTTTAATAACGAGATAAATTGACTGACGAGCGGTGGTACCATTCGTCTCAATGCTTGCGGTAAAATAATATGCCAAAGTGCTTGTATATATGATAATCCAGACGCGCGCGCTGCTTCAATTTGTCCTTTTTCAATCGATAATAAACCACTGCGAACAATTTCTGATATCATCGCTGCTTCAAATATCGTTAAAGCAACAATTGCTGCCGTTGTAATCTCTAATTTCAGCCCAGCTTCTGGGAGTGCAAAATATGTAAAGAAGATGATTAAAAGCAGTGGTAAATTTCGAATAATTTCAACGATAAAAGCTAGTAACTGTGATACGACTGGTATTTTTGCATATCGTAAAGTTCCCACTATACTACCAATAATAAAACTAAGTAAAATCGCTACAACAGCTATTTCTAATGTAACAAGTAGCCCTTTTAATAAAAATAAAATATGATCGCCTGTATAAGCACCTCGAAAATCCATTTACACCGCTCCTTTCGCTAAGCGTTTCTCAAAATAACGCACAAGCATACTAAGCGGTACAGTCAATAGTAAATAAAACATACCAACAAATATATATACATCAAATGTAACAAATGTTCTTGTTGAAATCAAATCCCCTTGATACATCAAATCTGCTCCAGCAATAATGCCAAGGATAGATGAGTTCTTTACTAAATTGAGAAATTGATTACCTAATGGCGGAATTACTATTTTAATAGCTTGTGGTAAAACGATATAATACATCGCTTGCACGTACGTTAAGCCAGAAGAACGTGCTGCTTCCATCTGTCCTTTCGGAACTGACAAGATTCCAGCTCGAATTGCTTCTGCAATAAATGCGGCTGTATAGATTGTAAGTGCAGCCGTACCAGCAATAAAACCATTTAATGTAACACCCATTACCGGAAAAGCAAAATAAAATATAAACGCAATTAAAACAAGTGGAATATTTCGAATGAATTCTACATAAGCTGCGCCAAACCAATTCAAAACTCGAATGGGTGCAATTCGCATCACTGCCATAATCGTACCAAGAATGAAACTCCCAATCAGTGCAACAATGCTGGACATCACTGTATATTTAAATCCTTCTAGATACAAATCAAGATTGTTTGTAAGAATAGAAAAATCAGGCAAATGCTCCCCCCTCTTTCTTTACAAGAAGAGGATGAGTATCTCTCATCCTCTTACTCTTTCTATACTTTACTTCTCTGGCTTTTCACCAATCCATTTTTCATATAATTTATCGTATTCTCCATTTGCTTTCATCTCTTTTAACAAATCATTAATTACCTTTGTTAAATCTGTTGCTCCTTTTTGAACAGCAATTCCATACGGTTCATCCGTGAAAATTTTTCCAACAACTTGATAATTTGTATCTTGTTTTGCCATACCGTATAAAATCGCATTATCTGTTGTAAGGACATCACCTTTCCCTGCTTTTAATGCTGTAAATGCTTCACTATAATTTTCAAATTCTAGCACCTTTGCTTCTGGTGATTTTTTACGAATATTTTGGGTAGAAGTTGATCCTTTTACCGCCAATACTGTCACACCGCTTTTCACATCATCAATACTCTTGATTTTGCTCCCTTTTTTCACAAGTAACGACTGTCCTGCTTTAAAATATACATCTGAAAAATCAACTTCTTTTTTACGATCTTCTGTAATTGTCATCGTTGCGATAATCGTATCAATATCGCCGTTTTTCAACATTGGAATACGTGTTTTAGACGTCACTTCTTTTAATTCTACTTTACTCTCGTCCCCTAGAATTTTTTTCGCAAGCGCTTTGGCTATGTCAACATCAAACCCTTCTACCTTCCCTGTTGCAGGGTCTTTCAATCCAAATAAGTTTGTATCATTCTTAACTCCGACTACTAATTTCCCACGCTTTTTAATTTGATCTACCACTTTTCCGCCCGAAGTTTCTTTAGAAACTTCTTTGGACGTTTCCTTCCCGCAACCTGCTACGATCAGAGTAAATAAACATGAAAATACAATTAAAACGAACAGTTTCTTCATCTTAAACATAAAACCCCTCCTCTAATGGTTTAACACTCGACTTAAAAATAATCGTGCTCTTTCTTGCTCTGGGTTTGCAAAGAAGTTCACTGGCTTTGTATCTTCAATGATTTGTCCTTCATCCATGAATATAATACGATCTGCTACTTCACGTGCAAATCCCATTTCATGTGTCACGACAACCATCGTCATCCCTTCCTTTGCTAAGGTTTTCATAACATCGAGCACTTCACCAATCATTTCTGGATCAAGTGCAGAAGTTGGCTCATCGAATAACATAATTTCTGGTTTCATTGCTAATCCCCTTGCGATTGCTACCCGTTGCTGTTGTCCTCCAGATAGTTGCTGCGGATACACATTCGCTTTCTCTGGAATCCCTACTTTTCCCAAATAATACATTGCTGTTTTTTCCGCTTCTTCTTTTGAGATATTATTTACTTTTATCGGTGCAAGTGTAATATTTTGGAGCACTGTTTTGTGTGGATATAAATAAAAATGCTGAAATACCATTCCAATATTTCGGCGTAATTGATTCATATCTGTTTTCCGATTATGTACTTCCACATCTTGTACGACTAATTCTCCTTCTGTAATTGTTTCCAATTGGTTAATGCAGCGGAGCAATGTACTTTTTCCAGACCCTGATGGTCCAACAATTACAACTACTTCACCTTTTTGAACTTGTAAATTAATATTTTTTAAGACTTGAAAGCTACCATAAAACTTATTTACATTACGAAAGGCAATCAATTCTCTTCCTCCTTTCTTCTCTATTTCTACCGTATTTTAACTTGGGGCGATTATTTATAAAGTGAAATTTCTCTGCTTCAAATTTTATTCGGCCATGCAGATAGAAATTCCCATTATTTGAACAATAACGAGCAGATATACTGTCCGTTATTGTTCTACAAGTACCTTATTATGACACTTCTTCTTTCTTATCTTTTCCGTATTCATGCTCCCAAAAATCAGCATTTTTGATTCCTAGCTCCTTTGGATCAAATACAGGATCTTTCCCTTCTTTTTTCTGCTTTTCATAGTCTTTCAGTGCTAGCAGTGCCGGTTTTTGTAAAAGTAAGATTGCAATGATATTGACCCATGCCATAATCCCTACACCGATATCACCAAGAGCCCAAGCAGTTGCTGCTGTTTTGACACATCCGTAAAATACAACGCCTAAGAAAACAATTTTTAAAACAATTGACATCCATGGACGATCTTTATCACGATTTAAATAAGTAATATTCGTTTCTGCAATGTAGTAATACGCCATAATTGTTGTAAAAGCAAAGAATAATAGGGAAATTGCAACGAAACCGTTTCCAAATCCAGGGAATACAGATTCAACTGCTGCCTGTGTGTACCCTGGTCCTGGTTCTGCACCATTCAATTTATTTACAATGAAATTTTTTCCGCTTGCATCAAATACGTTATACATGCCTGTAATAATCATCATAAATGCTGTTGCTGAACAAACAAATAATGTATCAATGTAAACGGAAAATGCTTGCACAAGGCCTTGCTTTGCTGGATGAGATACTTCAGCAGCAGCAGCAGCATGTGGCCCAGTTCCTTGACCAGCTTCATTCGAATAAATACCACGTTTTACTCCCCAAGAAATTGCTAAACCGATAATTCCTCCAAAAGCAGCTTCTAATGCAAATGCACTTTTTATAATTAACATAAATGCTTCAGGCAACTTTTCAATATTCATAAACACAATTACGCAAGCAACAAGTATATATCCAACCGCCATAAATGGCACAACAACCTGTGCTACGTTAACAATACGCTTAACCCCACCAAAAATAATAAGTGCTAATACAACAACTAATACTGCTCCTGATACAGATGGATTAATACCAAAAGCTGTTTCCAAACTCAAAGCAATACTATTCGCTTGCACACCTGGGAGTAACATTCCTGTTGCAAGAATGGTCGCAGCGACAAACACGAGTGCATACCACTTAACCCCTAATCCCTTTTCAATATAGTAAGCCGGGCCACCGCGGAATTGGCCTTGATGCTTCGTCTTGTATATTTGAGCAAGTGTCGATTCCACATAAGCAGATCCTGCCCCTAAAAATGCTACAGCCCACATCCAAAAGACAGCTCCCGGACCACCAAATGCAACCGCTGTTGCTACACCAGCAATATTCCCTGTTCCAACGCGCCCAGATAAAGAAAGTGCTAACGCTTGGAAAGAAGAAACACCTGCTTCTGATTTTTCTCCTTGAAATGTAAGTCTCACCATTTCACCTACATGCCTAACTTGTAAAAATCTCGTTCGAATTGAAAAATATAAACCTACTCCTAAACATAGATAAACAAGTGCGGGACTCCATACAATATTATTTAGCCAAGTAACGAAAGCTTCCAATCTATTCCCCCTCCTTTTCATTTTATAAAGAATATTCAGAATATATGAAAATTATAAAGGTATCTAAAGTCTATGACAATATTATTTTGATAAAACAAACATATTTTTGTATAAAAAAACAAAGTATATATTCGAGTTATATACTTTGTTACGTTGCATGTGTATTATATATTCACAATTACTTCCTGCTTTATAATTCTTACATAAATGGCATCTGCTAGTTTTTGAAAATGTACTGGCATTTCTTTTCCTTTGAATTTTTTCTGAATCGTACCATACAAACCAATATCACGAAGTCGCAAAAATAGTGGTAGCGATTCATACCAACTTTCCTCTAATTGATGTTCTAACTCGTAACCTTTTCGTAGTACTTGCAGTTGTTTACGTGCAAACAATGTTTTCTCTTGTTCAGTCCATGCGGTTGAAAGAACGGAATAATAGATAACCATCGCCAAATCGTGAATAAAGTAATTATAAGTCGCGTCATCAAAATCAAAAATCGTTAACTCTTTCCCATCATAATGAAAATTCCCTTGATGAATATCACCATGCATAAGACCAAACGTTCTTTTTTCCATTGGAAGGGCCTTTATCTCTTCCATTAATATATAAGCTATATTTTGCACCTTTTCGTCATCTAGCTCATCAATAATTGCTTTTTCTTCTACTTCCCACGTATCTCGATATTCCGTTTTTGGATAATCAATTGTAAGACGATGAAGTTGACCAATCGCTTTTCCCCATGCCTCAAAAAGTTCGTTTTCCCAATAAATCGATGTATCTCCTTTTACTCGTTCTCCTTTAGCATATGCAAATAAAGAAGC
Source organism: Bacillus sp. 05T22 (assembly GCF_056396765.1). NCBI lineage: Bacteria > Bacillati > Bacillota > Bacilli > Caryophanales > Bacillaceae > Bacillus > Bacillus sp. 05T22. The sequence continues at coordinate 9,438 of NZ_JBFTMC010000046.1, read as the reverse complement.
GTAAAAGAAAGTTCCATCTACTGTTCGTATTCCTTCTACAAGTTTTCTAGATTCTGAATAATATGGTCCAGCAATCTTAGCCCCATGCTCTTTGAGATACTGTAAAAAGTCTAATTCTGCTTCCACTTGTTTTTCAGATCGATGAGAAGAATGCGTTAATCTTAATACGTAAGATACTCCACTTTCATCCTTTGCATGAAAAATATAATTTTCAAAATCACCAAGCGGATTTTCTTCAACTGTAACATTAAATCTTCTTGCAGCTTCTTCTAGAATTTTATTGGTAAAAACTCGTTCTACAGCTATTTCCATATGTAGCCCTCCTTTATGTATCTCTACATTTAATTCGCCATAAATATGGAAAATACTTCTATGAATATAATTAAAAAACTCTGCCGCTACCTAGAAATAGAATCTACATCTTTCAAAACAGTCCCTTCTTTCTTGTAGAAAATATATTTCCTCTATTATCCAACAAAAAACCGGCACTGGTAAAATGGAAGAACTTCCACTAGCCAATCACCGGTTATGTACTACACCTAAAAAGGCAAGACACAATACTAGCATAAATCGCCTTTCATAAACTTCCTATTCATCAAATGGTGTAATTGTACATACCATCGGACGTAACCTTTATAGTACAAAAGGTATATATGAATGGTGAAATTTACTCCTGAAGTAAAAATAAAAATGTTATATAGCGGTATTTTAAATTAAAAAGAGGTTGTATGCTCTGGGCATACAACCTCTTTTTTCAATCATTTAGTAAGTCGATACACAATGGATTCATACGGTCTAAGTACAAGGTTTCTAATATCTTCACTTAAATCCTCATAATTTGATATTAATATTTCTTGCTTCATTCCAGTTAACTGAACATCTGGTACGGAATATGTGAGTGTTTCCCCATAAAAATTATTTACAACCAACAATACTTCATTATCTAACGTGCGTGTATACGCCCAAATATTAGGGTGATTTACATCTATAATTTCATATTTACCCTTTGTAATGACATCGTATTTCTTTCTAAGTTTAATTAGCCTTTTATAGTGATAGAAAATAGATTGTTTATCTTCAAGCGCCTTTTTTACATTAACTTTTTTATAATTATCTGCAACTGAAATCCAAGGTGTATTTGTTGTAAATCCCGCATTTTCTTCTTCATTCCACTGCATAGGTGTCCGCGAATTATCACGAGATTTTTGCTGTAGGATACCAATGATTCCTTCATTTGACATCCCTTCTCCCCACTTCATTTCATAAATATTTAAAGATTCTACGTCGCGATACTTACTAATATCATCAAAGTCCGGATTCGTCATCCCAATTTCTTCACCTTGATAAATATAAGGTGTCCCCTGTAACATATGCAGCGCTGTTCCTAACATTTTTGCAGATTCATTTCGGTACCGTTTATCATCACCAAAGCGAGAAACAATACGTGGTTGATCATGATTACACCAAAATAATGCATTCCAGCCCCCACCCTCTTGCATCTCGGTTTGCCACTTCGACATGAGTTCTTTTAATTTCACAAAATCAAAATCCGCTTTCGTCCACTTGTCACCATTTGGGTAGTCTACTTTTAAATGATGAAAACTAAATGTCATACTTAATTCACTGCGCTCTGGATTTGAGTATTTAATACAATTATCGATTGTCGTCGATGACATTTCTCCAACTGTAATGACATCTTTTTCGGCAAATACTTCATGGTTCATCTCTTGTAAATATTCATGAACACGTGGTCCATCTGTATAATATTTACGTCCATCACTTGTAGCCGATGTTCCTTCATCATCTAAAAAATGCTGTTCTTTTGAAATTAGGTTAATGACATCCAGCCTGAATCCTCTAACACCTTTTTCAAGCCAAAAACGCATCATGTCGTATACTTCTTTTCGTAGCTGTTCATTTTCCCAATTTAAATCAGCTTGCGTTTTATCAAATAGATGTAAATAATATTGCCCTGTCTTTTCGTCATATTCCCAAGCAGAACCGCCAAATTTAGATTGCCAATTATTCTTTTCATCGCGCCATATATAAAAATCACGGTACGGGCTATTTTTATCTCCGCTTGCCTCTTTGAACCATTTATGCTCTGTTGAACTATGATTTACAACGATATCCAGCATAATATCAATCTCACGTTTTTTCGCTTCTGCTAGTAGCTCTTCAAATTCCTCCATCGTTCCATAAGACGGATCAATAGAATAATAATCACTTACATCATAGCCATTATCATTTTGCGGTGATTGGTATACCGGTGTTAACCAAATGTAATCCACTCCGAGTTCTTTTAAATAATCTAGTTTCTCTGTGACCCCTTTTATGTCACCGGTCTCTGTGTTGTAGTAACTATTAAAGCTTTTCGGATAAATTTGATAGACAACGCTTTTATGCCAATCTTTCATACTAAACTGCCTCCTACTTCTGTTTTACTCGTTTTGCAAATAACCATGTTAAAACAAATGGAACCACTACCGCAATTACCATACCAACAACAAACATTGGAATCGATTTCGGAATGATAGAAATAAATGCTGGTAACCCGCCAATTCCGATAGCTGGCGCTAATACACCATTTAACGTGATAAACACTGCTGCAATCGCCGATCCCGTAATAGCTGCATAAAACGGAAATTTATTTCGTAAGTTTACACCAAACATCGCTGGCTCCGTAATACCGAAGTACGCCGAAATTGCTGATGTAGACGCCATACTTTTATCATTTTGATTTTTRGAAATCCARAACATYGCWAGYGCYGCACTACCTTGYGCAATGTTAGAAAGTGCAATCATTGGCCAAATAAATGTACCACCACTTTGCGAAATTAACTGTAAATCAATCGCAATAAACATATGATGCATCCCCGTAATGACTAACGGTGCATACAATGCGCCAAATAATACTGCTCCCAAAGCAGGAACTGTTTCGTATACACCAACTAAACCAGCTGTTAATAAATCACCGATATGACGTGTAATTGGACCAATAACTCCTAACGCTAATACACCAGTTACAACAATTGTTGTAATCGGAACAACTAATAATTGAATCGCATTTGGTACACGTTTCTTAAGGAAAATCTCAACTTTACTTAAGACAAATGCCGCTACTAAAATCGGTAAAATTTGTCCTTGATAGCCTACTTTTTCAATTTGGAACAATCCTAAAATATTGAAGTACTCAATTTTTTGTCCATCTAGCCCTGCAGCTGCTTTTCCATAATTCCATGCATTTAATAAATCAGGATGTACTAACATAAGTCCCATAACAATCCCAAGTATCGGACTGCCGCCAAAACGTTTCGTTGCCGACCAGCCAACAAGTGCTGGTAAGAATACGAATGCCGTATTGGCCATCATATTAATTAAATCCCACAGTCCCCCTAAGTTTGGGTATACTTCTAATAAATTTTTGCCATCAAAAAATAAATCCTTTGCACCTAATAAGTTATTAATTCCCATTAATAAACCAGCTGTTATAATCGCCGGTAAAATCGGCATAAATACGTCAGAAAATACTTTGACAAACTTTTGAAGCGGATTCAATTTTTGATTCCCTGAATCTTTTACATCTGCTACCGTGGATTCTTCCATACCTGCAAGCGTTATCAATTCAGCGTATACACGATCTACATCTCCTGGACCAATAACGATTTGAAATACCCCAGCGTTATGAAACGCACCTTTCACTAAAGAAACCGCTTGCAGTTTTTCGCTATCTATTTTACTTTCATCCTTCAAAGCGATGCGTAGTCTTGTTACACAGTGCGCTGCTTGTTCAATATTTTCTTTCCCACCAATATATTGCAGCACTTCTTCTGCTGTCTTACGATAATCCTTCCCCATATTCCGTCCCTCTTTTCTTTTTTTGATACCGTTTACAAATACATATTAACTGGTATATATAAGTTAGTCAACACTCGTATATACGAGTTGGTGGAATTTTTTTCATTTGGTCTCAAAATATACAAAATAAAGAGATGAAACACTGCACTGTTTCATCTCTTTATTTTCTCCGCGCCACATCAGAAAAATGAAAAATATCTAAACGGTGACGTGATTCTGTATATTCAAATTGACTACCATCATAAAGATGCGTAAAGTTTTTTACAACAACAACATAATCTGTTCCATTCAAATCCAAATAATTCCGATCATCATCTGTACAAGGTTGCACTTCAATAACACGCTGTGCATAACTAATATGTAATCCTAATTCCTTCTCAATGTATTTATAAATCGATTTCTCAGCAATTTCTTTCGTTAATCCAGGAATATGTTCAGATACGAAATAGTTTACATCTAGAATCACGTTTTCCCCATCAATATTTCGAACACGTTTAATATGATCTACCTTCGTTTTCGTCTTTACATTTAATAATTTAGCTATTTCTTTCAGTACTAAAAATTGTTCCATCTCTACAACACTTGTTATACATTGGCGCCCTAAACGTTCATTTTCCTCTTGAAAACTCACAATACCACCAAAGTTAAATTCAATATTTTTTCGCTTTAAAACAAAAACGCCTTTGCCATGTATTTTCTGTACATATCCACGTTCCTGTAATAAATCGACTGCTTTCCTTACCGTCCCTCTACTTGCTTCATACTGCTTCATCAATTCTGTTTCAGATGGGATTTTACATCCCTCTTTTAATTTACGATTATCAATTGAATCACTTATCTCCGTATAGATTTGTTCATACTTACTCATCATTTTGAATAACCCCTTGTCACCTTCTATTTCTACTTGTATTATAGCATGACATAAAATCATTCCAATCTCTCACTTATTTTCCAGTACAAGAAATATCTATATAAATATTTAATCATCAATCCGCATTTTTATAAATTTTTTTCATATTTTTCTTTTCATTCTAAAAAACATGTAGTATACTAACTTCAAAATCAGAGGAGAAAGGGAGCAAAGAACTATGCTTACAAATAATACAACTGTAGTTACATTTGCACAAAAACATCATCATCATACGTAAACCCTTGAAACCTAGCGGAAAAATTCACGCGTAGGTACAAGGGTTATTCCCATTGTACCTACGCTTTGGCAAAGAGCCATGTAGGTATTTTTTATCTACATGGCTCTTTTTTATTTTCAAAAAACGTTAGTAAAAAGATGATGAATAAGCAAAACTACTACAAAGGAGATAGACAAACATGGAAACGAAAAAATGGGGTTTATGGATTTTAACAGCATTTGTTGTGGGAAATATGGTTGGCGGTGGCGTATTTATGCTCCCAGCAAATTTAGCGCGAATATCAGGTCCGATGGGATCGACACTTGCATGGACGATTACAGGACTTGGTGTATTTATGATTGCACTTGTATTTGGAAACCTTGCAGTGCGTAAACCGGAGTTAAAAGCTGGCCCACAAAGTTACGCACAAGCAATGTTTACCTCTCAAAAGGCAGGTAAAGTTGCTGGATATAGTATGGCATGGGGATATTGGGCTGCTAACTGGGCTGCAACAGCTTCTGTTATTATTTCATTTGCAGGATATTTGTCTACATTCTTCCCAGTTTTACAAAGTAAGCAAGTTCTTTTTTCACTAAACGGGTTTTCACTAGAACTTGGAAAAGGTTTAACATTTGCTATATGTAGCATCATGCTATGGGGAATTCAATATATCCTTTCTCAAAACATCGATAGAGCGGGCAACATGAATCTCCTTGCAACGATTGCAAAGATTATCGGATTTACAATGTTCATCGTCATTACATTATTTATTTTTAACGCCTCTAATTTTGGTGATGGCCAAACATTTATGAATGAGGCTGGAAAATCGATTCCATTAGGCGGACAAGTAAATGCTGCTGCTATTGCAACTCTTTGGGCATTTATAGGAATTGAGTCAGCAGTTATGCTGTCTAATCGCGCAAAATCACAGCGTGATGTGAAAAAAGCAACGATCTTTGGATTAATTATTGCACTTCTTATTTACATGGCAATTACCCTACTTACAATGGGTGCTCTTCCGCAAGATGCCTTAAAAGAATCACAAAAACCATTGGTGGATGCACTAAACCTAGCAATTGGTAATAAAGGTGCTTACATTATGGCACTACTTGCACTTGTATCATTATTCGGATCTACTGTAGGGTGGATTGTTGTTAGTTCAGAAGTACCTTATCAAGCAGCGAAGAATGGCCTTTTCCCTAAGTTTTTTGGAAGAACAAATAAAAAAGGAAGCCCTTCAAAATCATTGCTTGTTACAAATATTATGACTCAAATTTTCTTATTTTCAACAATCTCTGGCACTGTTTCAGAAGCATATAATTTTGCCATTGTTGTTGCAACTTTAGCCTATTTAATTCCATACCTTGTTTCTACCTTGTATCAATTAAAACTAGTTGTTACAGGGGAAACATACGATATAACACCAGGATCTCGAGTAAAAGATGGAATCATTACCGTACTTGCATTTCTATATTCTCTTTGGGTTATTAAAACTGGAACAGCTGATTTAAAAACATTTTTCTTAGGAATTGGATTATTTGTATTAGGACTTATTCTTTATCCCATTTTGATGAAAAATTCGTCTACTCCCGTTTCAGAACAACCAAATAACAAAGCAAGCTAATACGAATACAAAAGAAGCTGTGAGAACCCTCCAAATACACTGGATTGTTCGCTGACAGCTTCTTTTATTTCTAAATAATTATTAATTACTTTTATGTTGCTCCATATGATAGACTTCATAAAAATAAAAAAACAGACTGCAATAGTCTGTTTTTTACCATAGTTTTTTGTATGCTTACCTACGTCTTTTATTAAAATCCCCCATATGGAGGATATGGATACTGCGCTGGATAGGTTGCTGGGTAAGATACTGGATATGGCGCTGGATAGGATACCGGATATGGTGCTGGGTAATATCCGCCACCGCTCGTTAAAGCTCCTGCTGTAAGTCCCCCTACCAAACCACCCGCAAAACTTCCTGGAAAAAATGTGCTTCCTCCCCATCCGCCACCATGATGATGACCGCTATGATGATGACCGCTATGATGATTGTGATGATATCCTCCATGATTTCTTATGTCATGCATTTTATCTTCATCTCCTTTTATACTGATTATTTACTACTATACGCAGAACAAATGAGGAAAACATGAGTACTTGTTCTTCCGCGTTCATCAATATGTGCTGTATGAATAATAAGGATAGTCCTGATAATCCGTATAGTATGGATAATCTGAGTAATATGGATAACCATATCCACCATAACCAAACCCACCAAACGGACGACTTACTCCGTTCATGTCATTCACACTCCTTTTTATACAAAAAATGGAACAATATACCTTATGTAGGACAAATGCGGAAGGCATGGGCAAAATGTCTAGATTGGTACAAAAAAATAAAACGTTTTATAATAGAAATGTTAGATTACAGCTTCCATATAAGAATCCTATATTTAAGAAAGAATAGGTGAAATGTATACAGATGAAAAATCCTATCGTTCAATTATTATTTGTATTTACACTTGTATCCATCGTTCTGTTACTTATGGATACATCTATTATCTCACTATACACTTTTGTCGGCGTACTATGGTCTATCACAATAGTAGGAATTTCCTTCGTTATTTTTATTGAAAACCGTTCCCCGCAAAGTACGTTAGCATGGTTTTTAGTATTAGCACTTCTTCCTGTTGTCGGTGTACTTTTGTATTCTCTTTTTGGCCGAAGTCGCTGGAGAAGAAAGAAGCATCTACATCGTTCAGAAGAGCAAAGAAAATTATTCCGTGAGATTTTAGAAGGAAAGCGTCTAGATTTATCATTCACTTCCTCATTAAGTGAGCGCTCTACTTATTTAACACAGGTTGTACAAAAATTCGGTGGTGGTCCTGTTGCCAATAATACAACAACAAAACTCTTAACAAATGGGGATCAAACCTTTACAGACATTATACAAGTTATTGAAAATGCTACACATCATATACATATTCAATACTACATTTATCGAGCAGATGAAATCGGTACAAAAATTCGAGATGCATTAATAAAGAAAGCAAAATCCGGTGTAACCGTACGCTTTCTTTATGATGGACTCGGAAGCAATTCATTACGAAATCGTTTCTTACAGCCCATGAAAGATGCAGGAATTGAGGTTGTGGAATTTGATCCCATTCTTTCATCATGGCTACTTGAAACAGTAAATTATCGTAACCATCGTAAAATTGTCATTGTAGACGGAGAGATTGGTTTTACAGGTGGACTCAACGTTGGCGATGAATATCTTGGTCGTTCCAAAAAATTCCCAATTTGGCGTGATAGCCACTTAAGAATAGAAGGAAAAGCATTGTACAAATTACAGGCAATATTTCTAGAGGATTGGCTCTATGCCTCTAGTGGTTTAAATACTTATTCTTGGGATCAATTTATGAATACAAAATACTTTCCGGGTAAAGAAAATTCTCATGCAGAAGGTGCTGTTCAAATTGTAGCAAGTGGACCAAGTTCAGATGATACAAGCATTCGCAATACTTTACTTGCTGTTATAGGTTCTGCCAAGAAATCAATTTGGATTGCAACACCCTACTTCATCCCTGATCAAGAAACATTAACATTACTACGTTTAAGTGCAATAGCTGGAATAGATGTCCGCATTCTATATCCAGGTAAAAGTGATAGCATCATTAGTGATCAAGCATCTCAATCATACTTTACACCACTCCTAAAAGCAGGAGCTTCAATTTACAGCTATAAAGATGGTTTTATGCACGCTAAAATTGTACTTGTTGATGATAAAATTGCAACAATTGGCACAGCAAATATGGATGTCCGCAGCTTTGAACTAAATTATGAAATCATTAGCGTACTTTATGAATCCAAGACAGTTCTTGATATTAAACATGATTTTGAAGAAGATTTTAAGCATTCAACTGAAATTAGATGGAAATCATTTCAAAAAAGAAGTATTCGAAAACGTATACTGGAATCCCTAATGCGTCTCATATCACCTTTATTATAATTACAAAAAAAGTAATCAAAATAAATTTGGTTACTTTTTTTCTTTTATTATGGCACATTCCTCCTCCTCTCCTTTTCTTTGCATACCATATTAAAACAAGTTATCATAAGATGTATTGTTTACTTTATGAAAATAATGTTAGGTGGGAAATACATGTTAGAACAATTTCATATACATGCTGATTTAAAACAGCAATTAGCAACGATTCACGACAAAAATAAGCAAGCAGCTGGTGAAAATACACATTTAATTGGAACAAAAATGTACAAAGCATCGGATAATAGCATTATTGAAGATGCAATTACAGCACTTCTGCTTGGTAAAAATATTCTACTGAAGGGACCAACCGGAAGCGGAAAAACAGTCCTTGCAGAAACTCTWTCTTCYTTATTCCAAAAACCAATGCACAGTATTAACTGTTCGGTTGATTTAGATG
>NZ_JBFTMC010000045.1:0-54641 GCF_056396765.1 Bacillus sp. 05T22 | reverse complement strand
ACCTATGGCACTTGTTCTTCGCAATTACCTGCCCTCAAAAAAGAATTTGTATGGCTCAAAGAAGTGGACAGCACGGCTCTTCAATCTTCTCTTCACAACCTCGCTGACTCGTATTCACGATTCTTCAACAAACAAAACAAAGACGTGAAAGATCTGAAATTGCGTGAATGGAAGTGTCTTTCTTGTGGTATGCATCATGATAGAGATGTCAACGCAGGACAAAATTCGAGAAAAGAGGCCTTAAGGCTTCTAACCGTAGGGACTACGGGGATTGCCTACTCATAAAGCCGATGGATACTTTGGTGTTCGTAGGAATCCCCCACTTCAAGCAGTTTGTTAGAATGTTAAGTGGGGGTAGTTCAATACATTCATATATAAAATCCGCAAGACTTTTACTATTATATACATTGAGATCTCCGACAATAGCTAATTTTACGCCGTAGTTCATATACTTTTGTAAAATTTCACCCGCTAGGCCAGTTCTTAAGTTAAAAAATTCCTCTGTAATATTTACTTTGTTAATCAATATTTTTTGACAATCATAGAAAAATTGACGGATGCCATCAAGTCTAATGCTCCTTGTACATCCCCTATTATAATTTCAGAACTTTCTATAATGGCAACTTTAGAATTATCTTTTTCATGAATACGTATTTCCACCTGTATCCCCACCTAACATTACATTTTTCATTAAATTATCATTCTTCTTTTTTCTTTATATAATATTTTTAGCTACAATCTTAAGATGCTCAGGGGCGATGATTTCCTTTATACTTTCTTGAAGATCCTCTTGAAGCATTTCTTCAAGAGGATCCAATGATACTTCAAGAGATGTACACTCTAACGTTTCAATGTCTAATAAGGAATAATGTTCTTTTTTCTTTATGACTAAATATTGATTCTCTTCCGTTACAAGTAAAGAACCTAATCTAATTCCGAGTAGACGTTGATCATCAAATTTCATACTATATCCCTCTCTCTATTGATAGATATACTATAGAAATAAAAACAATTTTATATAAATTAATATCCATATTATAACTTTACCAAAATTTATCTCTAAATAACACGAAAATTGGTATTATTATCCTTACAAATGAAACCTACACTACATATTTCACATGCAATATTCTTAATTCTTCATATATTGCAGCACAAAAAACTTTCTCAACATACAAAGATCACTTTTTAGTTTTCTTAATTATCAGAATACATTATAATGAATTTAATAAAAGTTTGACCTCTCCTAATTCATGTACATATAGTTGATCGGTAGGAATTGCTACCGATCTATTTTTTTATTCTTTTATTAAACATTGAATCTTCTTTTTGAATAATTGAAAACAAAAATTCTGCATCCCGGCCCACACCACAAAGAAGTGCTGATCCTCTTTGATGTTGCCAAGGTAAACCAATATAGTATAACCCTTGCACCCCGCTAACACCTCTTGTATGAACTGGTGATCCTGCTTGATTCATTGCACCTTCTACTTCAATCCACTGATAATTTGGTATGAACCCTGTAGACCATACTACATTCTGAACATGGCATGTGCTATCATCTGAAAACACTACTTTATTCTGCAATGCATTTACGACCTTCGGCTTCAATGCTATTGCTMCATTACGAATAAGCTCTCTACATTCATAACCAAATATAGGATCTTTCTGCTTCTGAAACCATTTACCTCCCTTTGTATTGGTTCCAGCGTATAATAATCCTATTTTTTCAAGCCAAGCAAAAATACTTCTCCCCATTATTTTTAGTGGTAAAAAGGAAAGATGATAACTTACAGCAATCGTAACATCACGAGATTTCGCTAGTTCTACTGCAATTTGTGTACCGGAATTCCCTCCTCCTACTACAAGGACTGATCCCTCTGGAATTTGTATTGGTGATTGATATTGTGAAGAATGGATTTGAAAAATATCATTGGAAAGATTTTGAGCGATTGGAGGAATAAAAGGTTGCTGAAAAGCACCTGATGCGATAATAACGCGTTTAGATCGYAGTACTTCTTTAGGAGTATACACCTCAAATTCATCCTCCTTTTTTCTTACTTTAAAAACATTTGTATGTAGCCTCACTGGTAAAGAAAAACGCTGTACATACTCTTCTAAATAATTGGAGATTTCATCTTTAGTAGGAAATTCATTTTGGTTTCCATCTAACCTCATACCCGGCAGTGCACAATAAGCTCTTGGTGTAAACAATTGTAAAGAATCGTATCGCTTTCTCCACGAATCACCAATTCTCTTTTCTTCATCTAATAAAACAAAGTTATAGTTTCCTTGCTGCAAGTAATATCCCATAGCTAATCCTGCTTGACCAGCTCCTATTATAATTACATCTAACATTTTCTTATCCTCCTTTTCATTCCGAAAAACATATGAATAATTGTTCATATATTCATATGTTTTATCCAATCATATAAATTTTCTTTTTACAAATCAAGGAAAACAATTCTTTTTCTACCCAATATGTAAACATAAAAAAGCACCATCTTAGTGATAAGAAACTTTCCCTTACCACTAAGATGGTGCTTTTCAAATTTAAAAAATAAACAATCTATGCTACAACATCCATATACTTTATATTCGCATTACTTCTCACTAGAAATCACTAAAACTACTTCGGATCTTCGGTTTGTTTTAATCTCAAGATTGTTATCCCATCCTTCCAGTTCGTAACGCCACCGCCCAATCATTTCGCCCATTACAACCTGCACTCTCTGCTGCTTTCTCCCAATCGTATGGTAATGAAATTTGTTCGATAATCCACCATTCTGATTCCTTTTCCATAACTACATAATTAGCGTGTGGTGATCCTGATTCCATTTTATGAAGAATCGGTAAGTCATCTTTGTAAGCAGGAAGTCCTACACTCCCTGGATTGATAACCACTTTCCCATCTGGTAAATATACAACTCTAGGAATATGAGTATGTCCACATACAATTATTTTTTGCTCTATGTTTTGAAGATGTTTCATAATTTCATCTGTAGTCTTCAATATCCCGCCATCTTCTGTCATTTTTTCTAGCAAATATATTTCATCCGAATCTGGTGTTCCATGACAGAAAAGAATGTCTTCCATAATATATTGAGAAGGATGTTCCTTTAGCCAATTTAAATGCTTAGTTGTTAATAGCTTTTTCACTTCATTTAGAGTAACTGATGAATCTTGTATCGACTCCCATAGCATTCGATCGCAGTTACCTCTAATATGATTCATCTTGTGCTTCATTAAAATCTTGATTGTTCCTACAGGATCTATGGGACCATACACACTATCCCCTAAATTAAAAATCAAATCAACATTACGACGTGAGATATCTTTTAATACCGCTTCTAACGCAAAACTATTTCCATGAATATCTGAAATAATAGCTACTTTCTGTTTCATAGGAGCACCTGCCATTCCAAAATTCTAATATAATCTTTCAAAAAAACTTCAAACATCTACATTTACAATCAGTTTATTTATAAACATCCGTACCAAGCTCTTTTAAAAAATCTATATCTGTCACTTCAAAGTACCCATTATTCTTTCTTATTACGCTTTTATCACAAAGAATATTTAATGTCCGTAGTAGGTGCCTATAACTTGTTCCTAACAATTCCGATGTCTCAGTTAAATTCCCATTAAATATAATTCTTTGTTCATTATGAATAAGTCTTTCCCCAGTCGCAAGAATGTAACTTGCTAACCTATTCTCAAGAGGATACAGTAAATTAATTGTACTGTTTTTTGACAGTCTATTTAACTTCTGAGACAAAGAACCACAGATACACCTTAAAAAGATTGCATCCTGAAGCAATCGTTCTCTCACCTTTTCTAAAGGGATTCCAATGCAATAAGAGTCTACCATCACTTGTACATTTGAAGCTGTTTTTTGTGAGTGGATTAATTCAACATCTCCCAATATTTGCAAGTCATCATAAAAACATAATAATACAGATTTCCCATTACTTAATGTGTTATAAGCCTTCGCTTTTCCTTCAACAAAGAAATATAAATAGTGAATATCTTCATTCTCCTTACAAATATGTTCATTCTTTTTAAAGAGTAATAGTTCCATATAGGATTTCATGTCATTACTAAAAAATGATTCAATATGATTCTGTCTTACATAATCATCTAACTTATGAGAATTGCTTATTTTCTTCATAGATCCCCCACCTCTGTAACTCTTTTTAATTATAAGGCTTTGTTAAATGATAATGTTGATATCTTGTGAAAAGAAAAAAGGTTCACTCAGCCCTTTTCTGGTTTCCACTTCAACTAACCGATTCTTTAGTTGAAGTAGCCTTTAAATTAATTATCCCATTTTGTAATTGCATAAAAAATTTCTTTTGGATTAGGGTCGTGTTCCAAATATCCTCCATAGCGAAAAACCAGAACACCATAGCTAAAATCTTGACTAATAATCCATATATCATCATTGTTAATACATTGCCATAGAATGCTAAAGTTCTCTATTGCCCATTTTCCGTTAACAAGAAATATTGGACTGTCATCTATGCCCAAAAATAAATAAACTAATTTTTCTTCAATATCTATCCTTTGCACATACTGAATAACCTCTTGTTCCCAACTAAATTCCTTTCTGAAATTACTATAATTAATCACAAAATCCCATTTATGTAATTCAAATTTCCATTTCTCGTGAACCTTATTAAGAATTATTTCTAATTCTGGAGATGTGATTACATCACTTTTTTCTATGACAGTTGACATATCTTCGGTTAGCAACCTCATTAATTTATATCTCTGGCTCTTTTGTTTAGCTATTTTCACCTTTCGTTTTAAACGCATCTTTCGTTCATCCATAAACGCACCCCGTTACTGTTAATCGCATTATAGTTTCATTTAAATAAAAATTTATTAACTTTTTTATTGTATTAAACTACACTGTTAGTTTAACAAAAAATCAACAGCAGTCTTTAACAGAGCCAATTATAAAAAAAATTTCTTCCTTCTACTATGACATATGTCATAGTAACTCACGATTTAATCATGCTACATTGCATGTAAAGTGAAACTTTAATCAGTGGGGGTTTTCTTCATCCCTCACTGATTATTAGTTGAACGAATAGGGCTTTTACGGGCAGTTGATCCCCGCCTAACTTCTTTGCTCTTGCTGAATTTTGAGGTGGGGGTCTTACTGCTCGCGAATAGCGGGATAAATTTGTAAGGGGGAACGTCATTGTATAATTTGCTCTCAATTATTATAGGTGCTTTCATCGCCATTATGATTCCTTTAAATGGTATCTTATCTGAAATGACAGGTAACTATACATCTAGTGTGATGATTCATATCGTTGGATTAGTTGCTATTGTCATTGTTTTACTCGTTAGCAAATCCAAACTTCGCATGCAAAAAGGGATACCGCTTTATCTTTATAGTGCAGGAGCCATCGGTGTTTTTACCGTACTATTTAGTAATATAAGCTTCACAGCACTTGGTGTCTCTATTACAATCGCTTTAAGTTTACTTGGGCAATCTGTTTCATCTATTATTATCGATCATTTCGGCCTATTAGGGATGAAGGTCGTAAAATTTGAAAAGAAAAAAATCTTTGGATTACTGCTAATTTCTTCTGGAATCATTGTTATGACTATATTTTAATGGAGGATGGAACCATGTTATATATTTGTATTGCCATTTTAGCTGGAATTTCCATTGTAGTTGCAAGAATTATTAATGCTAACTTAGCAGCAAAGATCGGGATTTTCCAAGGGACATTTTTTAATTATATTACAGGACTGTTTTTTTCTTTTCTATTTTTAATCTTTAGCAATGAATCTCTTCACGTATCAACTGCAACATTGCAATCTATACCATTTGTAGTGTATTTAGGTGGGTTAGTAGGTGTTATTGTAATCGTGTTATCAAACTATATTACCCCTAAGATATCATCTTTCTATTTAACGTTATTAATTTTTGTAGGGCAATTATTTATGGGAGTAATAATTGATTTCTTTACATCAAACGATGTATCTATCGGTAAAATAATCGGTGGTTTTTTAGTATTACTTGGACTCACTTATAATTTATTGGTCGATAAAACATATGAACCCATAAAAAATAGTAAGGTACAACTCTAACAGCATACCAAAAAATAGAAAAGGAATAAATCCACTCGCTTGCATTGGACTTATTCCTTTTATGTACGAATACCTCCAGGTTCAACACATCAACTTTGTCTCTTCTTTAACAGAGTGCCTTCTAAAGACAAGGAATTTCAATGCAACAGACATAATAATCATTCCGATTCCACAAACGATAAAAATAACATTTATAGATACAAATATAGAAAGAATCCCAAATATGAGAAGCGATGCTGTATCCGCTAAATAAAGCAAAACCGCATTAAAACTAAACCCTCTCCCTAACATATCTTTAGGAACAAGTTTTTGTAATATGTATACCCTTGTTAGTCCCGCTAGTGGCAAGCCAATGCCTACTATGAATACTCCAACAAAATAAAATGGAATGTTGAATGTAAATCCAAGTAGGAAAATCCCAATCCCCCAAATGATCGAAGCAATTGTATAAATAGCTAAATCTAACTCCTTCCATATGAAAGGAATAATCATATTTGTAATGATTACGATACATCCGAAGAAACCTTGAATAACACTATAAACTTCTTTACTGTCTTTCGTGAACTCCCCCAAAGATACGAGTAATCCTACTTTCCAAACCCATGTGTTCATAAAAACCATTGTAAATGTAAGAAGAAATAAAAATGTAATTTGTTTATTAGATTTCATCCAAATCCAAAACTCTCGCAATGAGAGTATTACTTCTTTCACCTGTTTCTTTTTTGCATCCATCACGTCCTCTGTTACATTCATTTTGATAAGAAAAAGTGCGCTTATGAAATATGTAATTGCATCAATCGTAAAAAAGTGAATGACACCTACTGTCTTCATTAACAATATGGAGAGAAACGGGCTGAGTACAGTTATCCCTCTCGTTACGGAATCATATAAACTATTCGTCATATTCCGTTGTTCTATAGGGGTTATAATTGGTAATAGCGCTCGGTGTGCTGGATTAAAAAAACAACCGCAACACTGAATAAAAAAACTTATGATGATCATATACGTGTAGGTTAAAACATCGAAGTAATAGCAGAAGACAGGAGAAAGGATGAGCGGAATACGAATTATATCAATCATAATTAGCAATTTATTTTTCTGCACCCAATCGGCTATAACACCGCCCACTAATCCAAACAAAAGATAAGGAATCGTTGTCGCAATTACCATTCCTGTTGTATATAATTCTGATCCAGTTAAATCATAAGCAAGAAAAACAAAGGCCAATCCAGTTAATATATCGCCTAAGCTAGAGACTCCCCCTCCCAATAAGTAATACATTATATTTTTATTTTTTAAAATCGTTTTATACAACGGCCTCTCCTCTTCCATATTTTATTTCGAAATACATTTATGAAATATCTCTTCTGTAGCGAATTTTCAGATCTACACTACTTTGTTGTACAAAACCTCTTGCCTCGTAAAAAGGAATTCCTTTTTGATTCCCTTTCATTACAGAAACCCATTGTTTTGTTGCACCTTGTTCAATTTGTCTTTCTGTAACTGCGTTTAAAAGCATTGTTCCAATCCCTTCACCTCTTCTACTAGGATTTAAATACAGCACAAAAAGTTCTCCTACTTTTCCACTTATCATCCCACCTCCACCAGCACCAACTACTTCTCCATTCTCTAAAGCAACATACCAGCCATCCCATCCTGGCATGGGCAGAGTAACTTCTTGATAAATTCGTTCAAATTGATAGAACTCTTCAATTACCGCATCGATATATTCTTTTTCTTTTAAATCCACATACGTATCACACCAACCATCTGAGCACACTTTAGAAATCCCTTCCACATGACAAACTGAAGCTTTTTGAATTTGAATCATTTTTTATTCCCCCCTAAATTGATAAACAGCATGAATTGAAATAAATTCTGAATTGCTGTAAAATTATATTAACATTCATATATCGAATATGTAAATATGGAATATTTTATTTTCAGGAGGTTTCTATGAAAAAAGAGTTTCTTACGCCAACATACCCAAAAGCGAATATTAACATTGCAACATCTATGGGAGTAAATATTGCTACGAATATATTGTTAATTGATTACCAAAAAGGCAATCATACTATGACTTCTCCTTGGATAAAGGCGACTGTACCCAAACTTTCACAAACATTCCATGARAATTTTCTTTCTTTACGATCTGTACTCGCTCATGGTGCAATATTACGGGAATTTATTTTAAAAAAAATAGATTTAGCTGATTCTACACACACAGAATGGGGACCTTTCATTTCTTGGTGGGAAAGTCTATCTAGCGAAGAAATTGAAGAATTAATTACATATGCAATTATTGAAAATATAAATTACTATCACGCTAACTTACCTAATGACAAAAAAATAGATCAACTATTACATGGCATTCAACTTAATGAAGAAAGTTTATCTCATATATCTACACGAAAAATTGCTTTAACTGTGGTTTTAGAAAGCTGGGGAATCGCATCTACTGAAGAAAAAGTGTCCTTTTTTCTAGATGTAAATGAGGTAAAAATAAAAATAATCGCCCTATTAAAAGACTTTTGGAAAGCTGCATTTGAACCTGTATGGCTCAATTATTCAAGTACTTTGCAGCAAGAAACTGTGCAATTACAATCTATTTCTACTCATTCATGTAAAACAAATGATGAAATTGTTTTTTTTATAACTGGATTATATCCTGACAGTTCATGGGTTGAAACGATTCGTTCTTCCAAAAACATTACTTTTATTCCAACATTGCATATGGGCAGTTTCTTATCTATTTTTAAAGTAGATGAAGTCCTCTATATTTTATTTGAACCAAAACTAACACCTAAACAACAAAATGCTGAAGCCGATACTCGGTTGAATATTGATGAAATCATCCCTGCTGTTACTGCTTTAGGTGATCAAGCACGCTTAACTATATTAACGGCACTTGCCAATCATCAAGAATTATTTGCCCAAGAAATTATTAATGAGACTGGATTACATCAAAGTACGGTATCTCGGCACCTAGCTGTACTAGAAAGCGGCGATCTTCTTCATGTGAGAAAAGAAGGTAAAACAAAGTATTATTCTATTAATAAAACCACGGTTGAAAAAACAATTACTTTTTTAAATCATATAAAACGTTAATCAAAAATAGAGAAAGCTGCGCTTTCTCTATTTTTGATTACACTATATTCCCCACTACTATCGATTAAAGCACCACAAAAAAAGGTTGCTCTTTTTCATCTAAACTTTTTACGATTCTCTCTTTGAAATTTGACCACGTAACCATCTTTAAAGCCTCTTCAACAGTAAAGAATCCGACTTCTAAACTCTCACTACTTGTTTCTAACTGACCACCTATAGGTTTTGCTAGCCAACAAGTAGCACAAACACCTAAACTTAGATTTTGATATATACCACAGAACCTCGTCACACGAATATCAATTCCTGTTTCTTCTTTCACTTCCCTAATAGCAGCGTCTTGAATGGATTCCCCTTCTTCAACTTGCCCTCCTGGTTGCTCCCATCCTCTACGCGGACCACGAATTAACAGGATCTTCCCTTCATCGTTTACAACAACGACACCCACTGAAACATAATGTTTTGGATTACTCATATGAACTACCTACCTTTCTACATATCATCATTCATTCGTATTTATGCTAAACCAGAGTATAATATGGACACATTATTAATCTGGTTTAATTTTATTAACCTTGTAATGCTACTTATTTCACAACTTAAATATTCGTGAATGATAGGAGAAAGTGGSATATTTTTTGTTCATACAACTACCATGAGCTTTGTGTATTAATATAGACTTGAATTAACACGGAAATATACGAATGGTTCTTAGAAAGACTATAAGACATAGTGTTCTTCATCTAAAATAATATTTTTACATACTATGAAAAATACGAAACAGAATAAACTAGACACAGAACTCTTTTCACCTGAATTATAAGAATTTCAATTAGATTTCCATACTGCATTTCATGTGCTATTAGAAACCTTCGCTCCTTCTAACCTGTAAGGAAGTTTCAATAATCATATCCAATAGCTTGTTATAGGATATTCCTGCCGCATGGGCACTTTTAGGCAACAAGCTATTTTTTGTCATCCCCGGCAATGTATTCACTTCCATAACATACGGGATTCCATCTTTTATAATCATATCCACTCTAGCATAAACACTGCATTTTAATGCTCTATAGCAGGTCATTGCAGCTTCGGCAACACGTTCATATGTGGTAGCCGGAAGTTCCACAACCTCTTCAATCGTAGCGATATCATCGTATTTCGCATGATAATCAAAAAATTCAGCCGTATGTTGAATCGAAATGATTGGTAAAAGCTTTCCGTCCAAAATAGAACATGTAATYTCKTCACCYTTTATATAYTTTTCAATYACTAYTTCAGAATCCCATTYGAATACATCCTCAAGAGAAGAAAATAAAGAATCCTTATCGTATACGATCTTTACCCCTACACTGGAACCACCTGAATTTGGTTTTACCACTAACGGATACCCCATTTTATCTATTTCATCAAGCTGAAGCTCTTCCGTATTTGAAAGATGAATCCAATCTGGTGTTTCAATACCTTCATAACGAATCATTTTTTTCGACATATTTTTATCCATACAAATACCGCTTGATAGCATGCCACTTCCGGTATATGGAACGCTGAGAGTTTCCAGTGTACCTTGAATCGTACCGTCCTCCCCATATTCTCCATGAAGTGCTAACAATGCAATATCAAGATTTCTTCCCTTTTCAACAAGCTCTTTTTTATCATTTAGTTTAATAGGCACTATTTCATACTTACTCTTATCCAAATGTGCAATCATTTCTTCCCCTGTCATGAGGGACACTTGTTTTTCGGAGGACACTCCTCCCATAATAACGCCAACTCTCATTTTCCCAACTCCTAAATTTCATTATTTAAGGTATCACCAATTATTTTAATTCCATTGAGAATATCTTCTTCTTTTAAGCGAGAGAATCCTAATCGAAATGTATTACTTCCCCCTCCATCTGTGTAAAAGACATCTCCAGGAGAAAAAACAACTCCCTTTTGACAACATTTTTTCAAAAGTATACGTGCATTTATTCCTTTTTCTAACTCTATAAAAAGATGAAGTCCGCCATCTCCAGTCATTCTTTTAAATGGAATGTATTGATTACAAGAATGAAGGGCTAGTTCATATTTTTTCTTATAAATTGACTTGGCCTTTTTTAAATATTTTTCGAAATAGCCATCATGTAAATATTGATAAAGTACTGCCTGATCCAATGTGGACGTATGAATATTTCGTGCCCTTTTCATACTTTCCAAGTAGTGGATTAATTTCTTATCCGCTAAAATCCAACCAACACGTAAGCCCGGAAAAAGAACTTTTGAAAAACTGCTAATATAGACAACATTGTTCCCGGGTCCGGAAAAAGTCAATAACGGCGCTAAATGTGAACCTGAATAACGTAATTCCTCATTAAATCCATCCTCTACAATTGGAATTTGATATTTTGAAAAAAGTTTCATAATTTTAGACCTTTTTTCAGAGGAGGTGACAATCCCAGTAGGATTATGGTAGGACGGAATTAGATATGCAAAATCAAAATCTGTTTCGGACAAACTTTTCTCAACTTGACAAATATCGATACCATCATCCTTCATCTCAATCCCGTGGATTTCATATCCATGTAATCGAAAAAGCTTTAATGCAGTATGGTGGGTAGGGTTTTCACAAATAATACGCCCGGATTTTTTAGCTAAGGAAGACAATAAAATATCCAGGCCCTCAGTGAAGCCATTCGTAATGAGAATATCTTTGTTGGAAATGTCTACTCCTTTCATTTCCATATAGTGAAGAAGGTAATGAATTAGGGGTCTATAACCTTTAGCATATCCGTAGTTCAAAATGATATCTCCTTCATTGGATAACCTCGTCAAAAAAGCCCTTTTAAAATTTTCGACATCAAAAAGTTTTTCATCTGGAGCAATGCTATTGAATGAAATCATGCCCTTTTCCCAGCGAACACCGTGCTTCATTAAATCTAATTCATCAGCTTGCAAGGTAACTTCATTAAGCTTTTCTTTCCAGTTTAGTTCGATAGATGGTGTTTTGGATGCATCGACTTTCCCTACAAAATTTCCTTTTCCCTTTATTGCATAGATTAGGCCTTCTTGTTCTAAATCTGCGTAAGTAGTGAGAGCAGTCGTTCTGCTAATCGATAATAATTTGCTTAATTCTCGGGTAGATGGGAGCTTCTGATGCTCCAATAGTTGGCCTTTCATAATCATTTTTTTCAAATGATCCTTTAATTGGATATACACCGGACGATTGTCTACAAACTTAAAATCATTAAACAATTCCTCGCCCTCCTTACTATCATTTTTACATAATTATATCTATCTCAAAAGGTCCACCACATATGTATTTTCTTTAACTAGCGGTATGGTTTAAAACACCATTCATACAGCTTTTTTACAAACATCATGACTTTATTTTACATCTACACCTAGTTTTATTAACTTACAAAATTTAAAGTTATAGATAAAATTGGTTCTGTAATTCATGTTTTGTTTAAAATATTTGTTCTCTAAGAATATAATGCATTTTATTACTTCTAAGAAAAATATGTTACAGAATGTGTACCAGGTTTTATTAACCACTGCGCCTATGTATTCCGAAACGTAAAAAACAAGGAGGAGAACATATGAAATTTTACTACGATGGTTCTGGAAACAAAATCAAATTCCATTTTGAGATGAACAAGCCTAAACCTAAATCAGAAAAAAATACTGGTAAAGAAATTTTCAGTAGCGTTTATTTGATCGTGCAAATACTTTATATGTTGCAGCGTTTCTTTCAGTAATGATTAGCAGCTGGCTATCCTGGTCAACCTTTTTTACAAAAGTAAAAGAAATGTCTTGATTTTCTACTCTACAGACATTGAAAAATGCCACAAAGATATAAAAATAGGTAGAATCAGCGATTCCACCTTCTCAACAACTAAAGTAATTTACCTCTCTATTTATGGGCAGTAAGATTCCCACCCCAAAATTCAGCAAAAGCAAAGAATTTAAGTGGAGGATGCCCTCCACTGATTAAAGTTTCACTTTATTGATGTGCGATCACAACTACTTATTAATGACAAAAAACAGATCATTACACTAAACAGCATTATGATTCCCCTCATACCTTCCACCTTTTTTAGATTGTATTAGAATATCGTATCTCCATAAATCAATATAGAAAAAGGTGTAGTTATATTATTTTTATTTCTGTAAAATGAGTACATTATAAAAATTCAGGAAATGTTTTACACCTTTTCTCTTGTTCCATATCATGTCCAAAGAAAACAATAGGCTTTTCATCCAAAACAATTTCTTTTAATCGTTCGATAGATTGGGAGGCCATTTCTGAATTAAATCCTGCGAATGGGACACCTTGTTCAAAGTTTTCCTGTGTGTAAGCTGCATCAATTGTTAATAAAACAGAACCTGACTTTTCCGTTTTAACGAGGATTGATTGATGACCAGGAGAGTGCCCTGGCGTATAAAGCAATTGAACACCTGGTATTACTTCATAATCTCCCTCAATTATTTGATAGTTCAAATCTGGTAATATGCATTCCTTTAAATATTCTTCTCTATGTAAAGCAGCATCATATTCAGTTCGTTGTACAATAATGGGTGTATGGATGAAGCTCCCATTCCCCCCAGCATGGTCAAAATGCAAATGAGAGCTAATAACACAGAGAAGGTCTCCTGGCGCATAGCCCACTCGTTTTAAAATATTTACAATCCTATCATCCGGCTTCATTTCCGGAAGAATCTGCCCTTCAACGAACGTTCCCTTAAATAGATTTTCATTATCTACTGCGCTTTCTGGCATCCCTGTATCTATTAAAATTGGACCTTCTGTCGTTTCCAAAAGGTAGCACCATACCGGCAAATTCAAAAGTTTACCAGGAGTAAGCGTACTATTAACAGAAGAATGATCTAACATACAGCGGCCGGCTGGTAAAAAATAAAGTTTTTTAACGGTCATTCTCTATCCACCCTCTCATATCATTTTGGATGAAACAATACAGTAATACTTCCGCTAATAACAAACTTTCTCCTTCTATCTCTTTTTTCACTATAAATTTTTCTTTACATTTTCATTTATCCATCTCCGCATCATCTGTAATTCCTCATTTGAAGCAGTTCCTTCCCCATATCTTACTTTCTCATAAATTGGAATAATAGTATCGCTTTTGCGAATACGGGAAAACCATTGTTGAACCGTTTCTTGAAACCTTCTCTTTTCAAACTTCGGTAATGTCAATTCCCATTTGATTAGCATTGCTCTTACTTCTTCTATTGGAAGTATGAAACTATCTTGATCCTCTTGTTCTGCATTCCCCTCAACTTTTCGTATTTCTTTTTGTTTTAAAGATATATTATGAATCTGCTGCTTCTTATTCCGCATACGGCGAAAGATGAAAAATACGATTAACATCACTAAGAAAAGGATGCCAATTTGTATAAATATATTTCCAGTGCTAACTCCTAGAAACTCTTCGCCACCAATTGGCACCTTTCTATCTCGAGGAATTCCTTTGAAATCCCCTTTCTTATAATATCCATCTTTATTAAAATCTGGTGGATCTTCAATTTCATATAATACTCCTGAATCCTCCCCTGGTTCCATCGGCGTTCCTTCTTCTATAATTTTCGATTTTCTTGGTGTTAGAGGTTCACTACCCTCTCCTACCTTTGATTGAGAAGAATCTATTACCTGTTCCTTTGCGAAAAAAGCGCCTTTCGTTATTCCAATCGCTAATATAAAGCAAAGACCAATAGCTAGGAAACAAAATATAATACGTGATCCCCATTTCAATTTATTCACCGTTCCTCCCTTTACTTCACAATTTGTATCCACCCTTTTTGTTTTTCAGGTGGATATCCAATAATTAATGGGATACACCCTGCTTCTTGTCTTCTGAATCCTGTTTGATAAAAGAAATGCGCATTCAGCGGTGTATCTTTTTCCGTTAATGAGGACAACAAATCCATTGCTTTATAGAGTTGTTTTCGGTGCTTTCCTCCTTTTAAATGAATAACACCTTGTTCCCGTACGCCATTTATCCATAGTTCGAACGAGCAGTCTTGTGAGATTAACTCCCGGCATATACCAGCAGCGACTTGAATTAAATATTCCATATCCGTACGAAGCGTATATCCTGTTTTACCTAATAGATTTACATACAGCGCATACCGATCACCTTGTGTATATTCATACTTTTTTGCACTAATCACCCCAGTTTTCGCAGTTGCTCCCCAATGGATCGAGCGAAACGATTCCCCCTCATATTCTTTCACACCTACTATTTTCGTTTCATCATATAAAGGAGAAACAGCCGCTCTTCGAAATCCGTGTTTCCATGTTGTCATTTCTGGTATTGTTACTTTCGACATTTGCGGAAGAATATGAAATTCAGGGAGTTTCTTTTCTTCAATAGACAAGTAATAAGTCAGAAGACCAAATGGATCTGATATCATAAGTTCCGCAGCTTGCCAGCCTTGTTTTCCTCTTTCATTCGCATTTCCCTCTAACGTAATTGTGATCATATCTCTTCCTTCTATTTGGAGAGGAATTTGATAAGAGTGATGTGAACGCTGCATCTTCTGATCCGTTTCCCACTCTATTTGTTCATCAGACCGAAACTGAAGAGCTGCTTTAAAGATTGGAAAACGCGCTTCATTAATAATTTGCACGACACATTCTCCTCTTTCACTCATAAATAACCTCTTTTGATTTTGGGAAATATCCCATTGCACTTTCATAACTGCCTTCATATACAAATACAAAAATCCAACTAACAACAAATAAAACAAAAAGATAGCCACAATAAAAAATTGATTGGTAAACACGAAGAGTATAAGACAAAAAACGCCGATTCCCACTATAAAGAGCGGCTCTAACAACGGATGTTTCCTTTTTATAATCTCATTCATACGCTTTCCACTGGCACTGCAAGTTTTTCTAAAATCCCTTGCAGCACATCTACTTTAGTTGTTTTCATATCCCCTTCAATCGTTAACGTTAACCGATGTGCACAAACCGGGGATGCTAAAGCTTTCAAATCATCAGGAGTTACATAATCTCTTCCTTTTAATAAAGCTCTTGCTTGAGCCGCTCTCATAAAAGCTAAAGATCCACGCGGACTAACCCCAATTTCTACTAAATCATGATTTCGCGTCGCTTCTACAATATCAAGCAAGTATTCTTCCACTTCATCATGTATATGAATTTTTTTAGATTGTTCCTGTAACTCCAATATGTCTGCAAGAGATACAACACTTTCTAAGTGGTTAAATGGATTATTTTCTTTAAACCGTTTTAACATTTCTTTTTCATATGTACGATCTGGATAACCTTGCCGAATCGTTAATAAAAATCGATCTAACTGTGCATCTGGGAGCGCAAACGTTCCTGCCGACTCTAACGGATTCTGCGTTGCCAATACAATAAATGGGCTTGGTAATACATATGTTACGCCCGCAATCGTTACCGTACGTTCTTCCATTACCTCTAGCAATGCTGATTGTGTCCGCGGAACCGCCCTGTTAATTTCATCTACTAAAACTAGATTTGCAAAAATAGGTCCCTTTCTCGTTTTAAAATCACTCTCTTTCATATCAAAATACTCTAATCCTACTACATCACCAGGCAATGTATCAGACGTAAACTGAATACGTTGAAAGGCTCCATCAATACTTTTAGCAAGTGTTTTAGCTAATGTTGTTTTACCCGTTCCTGGTACATCTTCTAATAAAACATGCCCGTTTGCGACTAGCGCGATCATCGCTAAGTCAATTACTTCTTCCTTGCCTACAATGACTTTCGAAACATTTTCTTTAATTTTCTCTAATATAGACATATTTCTTATCCACCTTTTATTATTTGATTTTTCTGATATTTTAACACAACAAACGTTTTCTATAAACTGGAAAATGTGAGTTTTCTTCAAAATCTCTGCAACATGAACTCTACCGAGTGAATAGTGAGTGTCATGAATATAACCAAAGAAGCAAAGGGCTAAAACTTCTCAATGGTATAAAAATACTACATCTATTTACAACACGATAACTTGCTATCATATAAAATTATACAAATTAGAAATAAATAGTATAGACAACTCACTAAACAAGAAAAGATGTCTAAATTAGACATCTTTTCATTTAGATACTAGATTATCAAGTTTCCAATGGATATCTCCAAATGGATCAAGCTTACTATCCATATATAGATACATATTATTGAAATCTTTTGGTGGATTTTCCGTCTTAAATGAAGCGTCAAAAGTTAAAGAGTAGCCAGCTGGAACACTTTTGAATTTCTCTTCGTACATAGGCATAACTTGACCTTCATATTTTTTTCCCGTCTTTTCATCTTTAACAAAATACTTTATTTCTGAAAGATCAATTGCCTTTTCATCGGCCCGAGCGTTATTGATCGTAACACGAGCTACAATGCGCCCTATTCCATCTACTTTTTCATATTTTGCATTTTCAACTGTTGCTCTGTAGTATCCACCTTTTGCAATTTCTCCATATAGTAGTGCACTCTGTTCCATTCTTTTTTCTTCAGACATTTCTTCTGATTTCTTTGATTGAGTAGTCACTTCTTGCTTTGTTGTAGTTTCCTCACTACAAGCTGCCATTAAGCTTGTAAGCAAAAATGCTGTACATGTTACTTTTATTAAAGATTTCATAGAATTATCCTTCCCTATCCAAAAAATTAAAGCACAGGAATAATTTTACTCCAAAAGATAGATAGAAAGGAAGACTTTCTAGGAAGTTTGTTTTTATTCTTAGAATTATTATGTTATATCAACTTCATATGAATAGAATGTTCATTGTTATTCCTTCAATTAACCCATTAAATCTGATTCTTACACTCCCTCTTTGTTCACACAAATTTCAATTATTTCATATAATCGAATACCCTATAATTATGATAAAATAATTTTAAACCTGTTATATCATGACTCCTGGAAAACTAGGAATCTTTGTTATGTAACTACCATGATTTGAAAATACAATAGGAATTTACGAATCAAAAACCAACATTACAGATTCTACATCAGGAGGTATAAGATGAAAAAATTATATTATGCATCGTTCACATATTTAATTATCGGTTTATTATCAGGTGTATTCGCTAGGGAATATGCAAAATCAAAGGGCATTCTAGGCTCTACTCTGTTAAATCTTTTACACACACATACACTCGTACTTGGATTTTTATTCTTTTTAATTGCCTTAGCGCTAGCAAAAGCATTTTCATTCCATAAAATGAAGGGTTTTAATATGTGGTTCATCATCCATAATATTGGATTAATTTTAACACTTTCTTCACTGGCAACTCGAGGACTTCTGCAACTAAATGGAGATGATTTCAAAGGATTAACCTATATCATCGGAATCTCTCACTCTATCATTGGTCTTAGCCTTGTTTGGTTTATGATTCTATTAAAAAAATCATTCAAAATGTAGGGTGTAATAAACAGCAACAACAGCAACAATTCGAAACAAAATGTTGTTATTCTACTCCCTATTGTTAAAAAAATGAGTCTGATGCCTTTTGGCATCAGACTCATTTTTTTAAACTTGATGGCTATGTTTTAAAACTTCCTCTTCATTGAAATTTAGGCTTTCTCAATTACTCTTGATTTGTATTTCTCTCCCCATTTTGTATATAAAAAACCTACTAATTAGCATAGTAGGTTCTTAGCTTCACTCTCGTAATTCATCTACWAACCACTTTTATTTTTCAGGTGCAAACCACACAATTTGCTGCACTCGAACAAACATAGGTATTTCTGTTTCCTCTAATACAATATGATCTGGTTTTACACTTCGCAATGTACCACTTACACTCCCTCGAATTGTTTCAACCACAATTCTTTTTCCAACTATAGATTGCAATGTTTGTACAACGTATGGATCGACTAATGCAACCACTTCACCACTTATCTCATAACCATCTCGAAAATAACCGAACACATCTTCATATGAATAGTACATATAGGCCTCCTCTTTTCAAGATTTGCTGTAGTGTATGTGCTATTCAAGTAAGAAGTGCCTATCTAACAGAAAAAGCGATGCCACAATGTGACATCGCTTTTGTATGTAAGGAAGACTAGAAGAAAATCTTCTAACCTACTCCCATTTATAAGTCCAAAATTGTTCAAGTTGTAACCATTTTAATGTTGCAGCATCTTTGTTTTGCAACTTCACTTCTGTTTCTTCAAGCATTGCTTCCGTTTGAGAACGATGCGCACGTAAAGCTGCTAACTTTTGATCAAACGCTTCACTAATGTTATTCACCACATCTGGTTCCCCTAATACTTCTTCACGATTTTTTGTAATCGCAACTGCATGAATGACCGGGCGTGTTTCTTTTGGCATACGTGATACTGCACGAACTGTAGCACGACCAAATGCATCATGGTCTGGATGAACTCCGTGTTCTGGATAGAATGTAATAATTCGTGATGGCTGTACATCGCGAATCACTGTTTCAATTTTATCTGCTACAAAATCTACATCTTCAAATTCTAATGTTTTATCGTGGAAACCAAGCATTCTTAAATCTTCAATGCCCATTGCTTCGCACGCATCTTTTAATTCCTTTTCACGGATATTTGGAATCGTTTCGCGATTAGCAAAAACGTTCTTACCCATATTGCGTCCCATTTGTCCAAGCGTTCCGCACGCATAAGTTACAGGTACTCCTTGCTTTCTTAATAAACTAATTGTTCCTCCCGCCGCAAATGATTCATCATCTGGATGCGGGAATACAACAAGCACATGTCTTTCCATACTTTCCCCTCCTTTTTATTTAAATGGTGTTAAGCTTAACTCAAGTGCTACAGCTAAGCGCCCTTTATTATCATGTCCCGCTAGTAACAGACGATTTTGCTCGTCTACTTCCCAATGCGTAATACCTTCAGCATATACCCAGCCGTGATCCATTTTGAGACCAACTCGGTATGGATTTGTTCCTGTTATTTTCCCACGTTCAAAACGAATAATCGCATTTCGAATGAACGCTCCGACTGTCATCATTTTTTCATTAAAATGTGAAGCGTATGCTCCATTTGTCGTTTCTAAATGAATATATACATCTTTATTTACAAAACGTTCGATTTCATGTTGAATAACAGCACTATCTTTTACTATTTCCATCGGATTTCACCTCTTTAAACCATTCTACGCAAAAATAATGTAAATTGCTATCTCTATATTAGAGGACAAAGTTCACTTTGCATAATAATTTGCATTTTGTTTTTTTATTTTTAGCATTGTATATGAAATTTTACTATTCCCTCACTATCCGTAAATAGTTTTCTTTCTTTTTTGAATTTGCTACAATAGAGTTTATGCGGAGGGATATATTTCGACAATTTAATACATATTTTTAAAGAAGGTGACATGTTGGAACATTCAGCACATGAAGTAGCAAATTGGCAATATTATTTTGCAATCGCCGTATTTTTAGTGACATACGGATTTATTATTTCCGAGAAATTGAACCGTGCTGTGATTGCACTGTTCGGTGCTGCCATTATGATTATTTTTGGTATTGTAGACTTACATACTGCCTTTACATCGCATATCCAATGGGAAACCATTACCCTTTTAATTGGAATGATGATTCTCGTACATATTACGAGTCAATCTGGTGTATTTGAATATGTAGCCATTAAAGCAGCAAAAGCAGCCGGCGGAAAGCCCATTCGAATTTTATTATTTTTATCCCTATTAACCGCAGTCGGCTCTGCATTTTTAGATAATGTAACAACCGTATTATTAATCGTTCCTGTTACACTATCGATCACGCGTATTTTAAAGGTGCAACCTGTTCCTTATTTGATTTCTGAAGTATTATTTTCAAATATTGGTGGTACCGCAACACTAATTGGTGATCCTCCAAACATAATGATCGGATCCGCCAATAAGCACTTAGACTTTAATGCCTTTTTACTCAATTTAACACCCATTGTACTTATTATTTCCATTGTTACATTAGGCATTATTTATCTGATGTACCGGAAAAAATTAAAAACAACATCTGAACAAATTGCTAAGCTTATGGCACTAAATGAAAAAGACTATATTCGTGATCGAAGCTTACTCCTAAAATCCCTTTCCATTTTAGGTTTGACAATTCTCGGCTTTGTTCTTCACTCAATTATTCATGTAGATGCGGCAGTTATCGCGATGACCGGTGCAACACTCCTCATGCTAATTGGCGTGAAACAACATGAATTAGAAGATGTCTTTGCTCATGTAGAATGGGTAACGATTTTCTTCTTCGCTGGATTGTTTATTCTTGTTGGCGGATTAATTGATATCGGTCTGATTTCATCACTTGCTAAAGAAGTTCTCGATGTAACAAATGGTGATATCGGTTTTGCAGCGATTCTTATCTTATGGGTATCAGGCGTGGCATCAGCTACTATTGATAATATTCCATTTGTCGCAACGATGATTCCGCTTATTCAAGATTTAGCTTCAGGACTTGGGCTTTCTGTTGATTCTCCTCAAATTGAAGTACTATGGTGGGCATTATCACTTGGTGCTTGCTTAGGAGGAAACGGAACGTTAATCGGAGCATCAGCAAACGTAGTTGTTGCGGGTATTGCTAACCGCGAAGGACACGGATTTTCTTACCTTGATTTCTTGAAAATTGGCTTGCCCTTAACAATCATTGCATTATTATTATCACATGTTTATATATATTTACGTTATTTAATGTAAAAAGGTTTGCAGCAATATGCTGCAAACCTTTTTTTACTAAAAAAATATTCCAATAATCGCAAGTGCCCCCAAAATAATGCCACCAATTTGTCCAACGATTGTTGGTGACAATTGAACCCCTTTTTTAACTTCAACAACTGGTTTTTCATGTCTAAGCTGTTGAACCTCACTTTGTAGTTGATGCACACTTCCATGTAATTCTTTTACAAGTTCTTTTAACTCGGCTATCTCGTCATTTACTGGTTTTGTTTTTTCTAAATTCATCTGACACGACTCCTTATTTCAATCCATATGCTGTAAAATTTCGACAACAATTATTCTTTATCCTGCAAAATATATGCATGTTATTGAATATATTTATAGCAGAGTTTTCACTCTTAACGAGTCTCTATGTGTTAATTTTACAAATAACCTTATGGTGATAGCCGATACAATTCCATAAAAAGAAATCTAACATGCTATATAGCTACTAGATCTCCCTTTTGTTTTTCTTTATATTTCACATGAATGGGCAGTTCACTTTATTATGTCTATTCAAATTATTTTTGCGTTGTTATCCATTCATTTCGCAATATCCCCATTATGATGCGATCAAAGCTCTTCCCATCTCGCTGAACAGCTTCTCTCATACATCCCTCCACCTTAAATCCAACCTTTTTATATACTTCAATTGCCGATTTATTATATGAAATAACATCGAGACCTACACGATGTAAGTTTAATTCGTAAAAAGCATATTTCAGAATAAGGCGTAATCCTTCCGTACCATATCCCTTACCTCTATAATTTTTATCACCTATACCAATTGCTAGCAAGCCAGCTCTATTATTCCACTCTATGCTATGAAGTGYCACAAAGCCAATTAAACTATCACCTTGAATCGTTCTTAGCATAAAAGAAACACTATTTGACTTTCTCCCTATTAATAGCTCATTTTCCTTTATTTCATGTGAAGATTGTGGAATCGCTATATCCGTATCTACATTTCTTAAATATTCACTGTCCTCTTGCCAAATGGCCATTTGTTCAACATCTTCAGCTCTAATTGCTGATAACTTAATATTTTCGCCTAAAAAAAGATTATTCAATTTCGTGTTCATTTCAAAAATCCCCCTTTTCAATTATGGGGATAGCTCTGTAGTTTATCAGGACTATCTATCCCTTGTTCCATAGTCTTCAGTAATGATGGGATATTTACAATAAGCGATAACATTGGCACAGCTCCTTTTCATATGATTACATTCATTATAGAATCTTCTATTTATTCAAACAATATTTATTTTAAATCCCTTTTTATACTACTAATAAGAAAAGACTCTCCAAATTGAAGAGTCTTTTCTTAAATACCTACATCTATAGGAACACTTTTCTTAAAATTCGTTATTTCGTAAACATTTTTTCTGCTTCATCCATTGCCATTTTATTTCCTAAAGCAGAATAATCAAGCCACGGTTGGTCATGAATAATATATACATGCTTCCCTTTAACTGCTTTTAAATCTTTCCAAATTGATGTGTCTTGTAATTGTTTAAAAGCTTCTTTCGCTTTATCATCTCTATTTACAACAACGAAGATTGCATCTGCATCAAAATCAGGTAATACTTCTTGTGAAATGATTTCGAAAGGACGATTTTTAACAGCATGTACTGCAGAACTATGTAACATGTTTCATTTCATCCTCTATATTCAATTGTTTTTTAGAATCACTTCTAATTTATAATTATAATTATAATTGATAATAATTATCATTTTTATTTAGTATTATAGCTTTACTTTTTTGAAATGGCAATCTAATTTTTCAGAATGAAACTTAAAAGTGAGCACATATATTTATCTGAATCTACAACATTATAAGAGTTTTCCTTTTTATGAAAATTATAGTATAGTGATTTATTATCAAAATTCCATATAAAACATGCCGTCATACGAAAGGAGAAACTATGTTTTATCTCAAGCAACTTCTCTTCTTTACTTACCAACAAGCTTTATCTTGTATTTTCCCTGTCGTTATTTTTATAACACTCGCTCTTTCAAAATTCATCTCGATTCCAGGACTTTATCGTTATGATTTTATCCTTATCGTATGCCTTCTTATGCAATACATCATGTACAAAACAGGTATGGAAACAAAAGATGAACTGAAAGTAATTGCTGTTTTTCATCTTATCGGACTCCTACTAGAAATCTATAAAGTTCATTTTGGTTCATGGAGCTATCCTGAAGAAGCATATTTTAAAATTTTTGATGTCCCGCTTTATAGTGGGTTTATGTATGCAAGTGTGGCTAGTTATATATGCCAAGCATGGAGAAGATTGCATTTACAAATGCATAGATGGCCTAAGGCAATATGGACTATACCACTAGGAGCCATGATTTATTTTAATTTTTTTACACACCATTTTCTATATGACTTTCGCTGGGCTTTAACTGCTCTTTTATTTATTGTCTTCTTTCGTACGTTTGTTCAATTTTCTTTGCAAGAAGTTACATATAAAATGCCGCTCATACTCTCGTTTTTCCTCATCGGATTTTTCATTTGGATTGCTGAAAACATCGCTACTTTCTTTGGAGCGTGGCAATATCCAAATCAGCGAGAAACATGGAGCCTTGTTCATATCGGAAAAATTAGTTCATGGTTTTTACTCGTTGTAATAAGTATTATGATTGTGGCACAGCTTAAAATTTTTAAAGATAACAAAAACAAGCCAACTTCCATATAAAAAGTTGGCTTGTTACGTTTTACTTTCCTATAGAAAAATGCTAATTATTCATACCAAAGCGTCTCAGCATAATTACAGGCTTATATCGTGTCCTTTTATTCCACAGTCTTCAGCAAATATTTCTCCATTCAATAAACTTTACTTACCTACTCGAACAAATGACGCTTTTGTTACATCTATAAATTGCTGTAATGGTGCTGTAATCCACTTATCTTTATGCCAAGCAATCTGTGTAAAGATAGGATCAATCGTATTCTCCATAGTCAACTCTCCGATTGTTCCTTCTTGTATCTCTTTTTCTACTACCATCGCTGGTAAAATCGCTATACCCAGTCCTGCAATTACACATTGTTTAATTGCTTCCACACTAACAAACTCGATTTTATTTATAGGATATACACCTTCTGCACGAAATAACTCTTCAAATATAGTTCGATATGAACAGCCAAGTTCTGTTAATAAAAGCGTTTCACTTTCTAAATCCTTTGTAGAAATTATAGGATTCTTAAGTAAAGGATGGTTAGGACAAACAACTATTTTTAATTCTTCTTGAATCAAGGACTCTACATGTAAAACATCTTCTATTTTACACGTATCTAAAATAAAGGCTAAATCTAACTTCCCTTCCATCAGTTGCTCTTTTACAGCTTCATTTGAATGAGCAGGTTTGAATATAAGTCTTATTTGCGGGAATTTTGTCTTAAATTCCTTTAAAATTGAAGGAAGCCTATATGTACATTGACTTTCTTGCGCGCCAATCACTAGTGTACCAGATGATTTTTCCTGATCTTGTACAACCATTTTCGCTTCATAACTTAACGCTATCATCTTATTCGCATATAGTTGAAACTTCCGTCCTGCTTCAGTCAAAAAAAGGCGTTTTCCTAATCGTTCGAACAATGCTGTTCCTAGCTCCGCTTCCAATGCTTTTATTTGCGCCGTCACACTTGATTGAGCAAAATTCAATATTTTCGCAGTCTGCGTAAAATTCAAATTTTCCGCTGCTGTTTTAAATGTGATTAATTGTTTTATCTCCAAGACATTTCCCTCCCTCTAATCGATATTTTCGATTGATTCTATCTGAATAATCCCCTTTTCCTATTGATATATGTATTGTATGATAAGAACCATTAACAAACAATATTGACACATGCTACAAATTGGAGGTATTTCATATGAAAGCACTTTGTTTCGACGAATTCGGAAATGCTGATGTATTAAAATATCGAGAAGTTTCAGACCCAACTATAAAACCGAATGAGATTCTTGTCCGCACAAAAGCGATTGGCTTAAATTTTGCTGATATATATAGACGAAGAGGTGACTATCATCTTGCCGGTAAACCACCTTATATACTAGGATATGAAGGTTCAGGAATTGTAGAGCAAATTGGTGCTGAAGTTACCGATGTTACTATCGGAGACCGCATTGCATTTGCTGATGTACCATTCGCAAATGCAGAGTTAGTAGCTGTTCCAAAAGAAAAAGCGATTCCACTCCCAAACTCTATTTCCTTTGAGACAGCGTCTTCCGTTTTATTACAAGGGTTAACAGCGCATTACTTAACACAAGACAGCTATAAAGTAAAAGCTGGTGATTTTGTTTTAGTTCACGCGGCTGCTGGAGGAGTTGGTCAACTTCTCATTCAAATGATAAAAATGAGAGATGCGCAAGTAATTGGCCTTACTTCATCTAAAGAAAAAGCAGAAGCAGCCTATTCAGCTGGAGCGGACCGTGTATTTTTATATTCAGAATCATGGCATGAAGAAATACTACAAATCACAAAAGGACATGGTGTAGATGTTGTATACGAATCAATAGGTTCTACATTAGAAGAAAGCTTTAAAGCCACAAAAATCGGTGGTACCGTCGTATTTTACGGAATGGCCGGTGGTGATCCTGCTCCTGTTGATCCGCGAATGCTGATGGATACTTCAAAAACTTTAACTGGCGGAGATCTTTGGAACGTACTCACAACGTATGAAGAACGCAAAAACCGTTCAAGCCAACTATTTGATTGGATTACTGCTGGAAAATTAAACATCCAAACTCCAACAACTTTCTCTTTAGAAAACGGTGCTGAAGCACATCGATTATTGGAGAGTCGAAAAAGTACTGGAAAAATTTTATTGATACCATGATAATTCCCACTTAAAAATCAGAATAAAAAAGATAGCTAGAAGGTTTCTTCTAACTATCTTTTTTCCGTTCTATTCAGAAAAAGCTTCCGAATATTGCACTATTCCTTGTATATTTTGAAGAGCATTCTCCGTTAATTCCATTGCCATAAACACCTCGTCTGGCACCTCAAATGGCGCACATATATTCCATATGCTAGCTGGTTTAAAACCGAATTTCGGATAATAATCTTTATGCCCCAGCACAATTACAGAATGATACCCAAGCTCTTTTGCTTTTCTTAATACATTAGAAATCAACAGACTTCCAATTCCCTTTTTCTGATAGTCTGGTGCAGCAGATACTGGAGCAAGAGCTAACGACTCTACAGATGTATCACCATCTACTATTTTAACTTTAGATAATAGAACGTGACCAACAACTTCCTTATCTACCGCCACTAATGATAACTCTGGAATAAACGCATCACATTTTCTGATACGATTTACAAGTTCGTGCTCTTTCTGATCGCTAAATGCTTCATTTAAAAATGCTTGTTTTACAACCTCTTCTGCCCCGTTATAATCTTTCTCAAGTTCTTGTCTAATCTTTATATTCACAGCATCTTATCCTCTATTCTTTCTTATTTCTTTTTGAATTTTTCGCAGCGCTTTTTTCGATCCCCGCTCTATGTCATGCTGCATTTTCCGTTCTTTATAATCCACAAACAATGTGTCTAAATCATACCCTTCTGGATATAATTCCTTTGCCTGTACTTCTAAAGAAATTCGCTTAACGTTTACTTCAATGAATTGGGCATTATAAAACACAACGATATTGAAAAAATTGTCTTTTTCTTTATATACAATTCCAAAGTCATCATAGTCTAATAATTTCACACGGTCCCCTTTTTTATATTCATCCTTCTCTTCTGCTTTCTCTTTGACAATCTTAGGCTTTCTCAGTCTACTTTCATTCACTCGCTCTAAGCGGTACTCTTTATTTTCCATATAGCCTTTCGCTCTTTGCAGTACGTTTTCTCGCACGTTCATTTTTCTAGAAATCCATAGCGCATTACTCTCTCCTGATTTCCCTATCATTAACTTATACATTGGTTCCAATGTTTCACTATTAAATTGCATCGCCGCATTCATAAAGTCACTGTGCATTTCGGAAAAGCGTTTAATTTCACCATAATGAGTAGTTGCAACAGTCGTACAACCCATATAATAAAATTCTTCTAAAATAGAAATTGCAATTGCCGCTCCTTCATTCGGTTCCGTACCGCTGCCTATTTCATCAAATAGTAGAAGCGTATTATTATTTGATACTCTCATGATTTCTGAAAGGTTTTTCATATGAGATGAAAATGTACTTAGCGCATTTTCTATACTTTGATTATCGCCAATGTCTACAAAGATATTTTCAAAAACAGCAATTTCCGTTTCCTTGTCTCCAGCGATGTGCAATCCTGACATTGTCGCCAATGTTAATAATCCAATTGTTTTCAAAACAATCGTTTTCCCTCCAGCATTTGGCCCTGTAATAATTAAGCTTCGGTAATTTCGGCCAATTTCAAAGTGAAGTGGTACAACTTCACCTGCTAATAATGGGTGTTTGCAATGAACTAACTTTACATACCCATAATCATTTAATTTCGGTTCTATCCCGCCAATATGTTTACTAAATTTCGCTTTTGCAAACACCATATCATATTGACTAATCAGCTCCATATTAATCTTAATGTTATAAATGTCCTCTAAGATCATTCCAGATAAAGTGGCTAATATTTGATATTCTTCCATCGCTTCTTCAGCTTTTAAACTTGCTAGTTCCACGTTTAATTTTGTAACTGTATTTGGCTCTATAAAAACAGTAGAGCCTTTAGAAGAAACTTCAACAATTGTTCCAGCAACTTGATTTTTATAGGAAGCTTTCACTGGAATGGTATATCGATCGTCTTTTTTACTAATGAAGAACTCTTGAATATATTTCTTATTTGCACTACTATTTAAAAATTTGCTTAAACGTTCCTTAATTTTCCCCTCTACGGAGTCGATATTATTTCGTATTCGTTTTAATTCTTTGCTTGCAGCAGAATCAATACTATTTCCTTTAATTGAAAAATCAATTTCTTCTTCAACACTTTTGAATTCAGACATTGAATTCGCATATGATGCTAGTACTGGTGCAAAAAATTCTTTATCCAGCATAAACTTTTTAACCTTTCGACACCCTCGTAAAAAGTCTGATACACTAACTAGCTCGGTTGGATCTAAAATCATTCCCTTTTCCAATTTTTGAATTGTACTATCGATATTAGAAATTCCGAAAAAAGGAACATGCCCTTCTGCATCCAATATCGCTCGTGCTTCCGTTGTTTCATTCAAACGATTTTTCACTACTTTTATACTTGTACTTGGCTCCAATTTATTTAACAACTGTTTTCCTAATCCACTTACGCAATATGATTTAACTATTTCCTTTTGTAGGTATCTTCATAGGTTATTTGAAATAAATCCATGACAAAGTTAGGGGTTAGAAGTATATAAAAATCCCCTGTTCTCATTAGATTTATTTCATTCAATTTTTTCCTATTTAGAACCTACCGCACTCACAAAAAGCACCTCTCATTAATTTATAATTATGTTCATTGAAATCTAATTTATTGAAATTATCATACTATATGTTACGACAGAAGTAAAGGTTCCATACTTTACAATATTCTTCTTATTATACTTTAGTCGTAAGTATATATATGGATTGTTTATTCAACGTATTAGGGATGTTTTCTTATTCAACATTCGATACAATTATATATAAGGAAAATGGATAAGGAGCGATTTACATGACAGAACTACAAAAGCAATTCTTTTCCAGATTAAATATACAAGAAAGAGAGTCCATTTCATTTGAAGATTTAAACGAAATCCTTCATGCAATGGCTCAAGCAGTTCCATTTGAAAATTTGGATATATTCAAGGAACAGTGAAAGAAATATCAAAAGAACATCTCCAAGAAAAAATCTTAGTTCATAATCGCGGTGGTCTTTGCTATGAATTGAATCCAACGATGTATTACTTCCTTAAAGATTGCGGTTTCGCTGTTCATTTAGTATCAGGGACGGTTTATAATGCCGCTTCTGCTACTTGGGCTGTTGATTCAGGACATGTGGCAACCGTTTTAAAACATAATGATGAACTTTATTTAATTGAAGTCGGTTTCGGTTCATATCTTCCTCTTTCACCCGTTCCTTTCTCAGGGGCAGCTGTTCAATCTGTTACCGGAGACTATCGCATCCGAAAAGAAACAACTGCAAAAGGAAACTATATTTTAGAGATGAAAAAGAATAATGAATTTCTAGACATGGCCTCTCTTGAGGACTGGACATTAGGTTATGCATTTTATATTGAAGAAATTGACGAAACAAAGTTGAATGAAGCGCAAAGAATAATTGTGGAGCATAAAGACTCTCCTTTTAATAAAGTACCCCTTATTGTAAAACTAACTTCTGACGGGCATGCTGCTTTAACAAAAGATAGTTTTACAGTAACAAAACAAGGGAAAAAGAGTAAAGAAGAGATTACAAAACAACAATATTCAGACCTATTACACGCAACATTTGGTATAAAATTATAGTTTACAAATTGAAAAGTCTTGTCGTTTTCGGCAAGACTTTTCATCGTACAACAGAGATTCTTTGCATATACATGTGCTTCGTTTGCAGTTACATAATACGTTGCACCTTTGCTGTTACGTACTTTGTATTGCGGTGAACCATCCATCATAACCTTCGCATCGATTGTAAATCCTAATCCTGCATCTACAGTTCCAACAAACACCACATAACATTACAAGGTTTACGTGGTATGTAAACTATGATATATTAAATTTTTACTGATTGTTCTTCTTGATAGATAATTTCACCATCAATAATAGTTGTTTCTACTTTTAAATCTTTAATTTGGTTTGGGTTGACACTTAAAATACTGTCATTTAGTATAACTAAATCCGCCAACTTTCCGACCTCTATGCTTCCTTTTATCTCTTCTTCAAAACTCGCATAAGCGCCATTCCAGGTGTATAGTTTAATAGCTTCCATTACGCTTATAGATTGATTAGCACCAAACTCCATTCCAGACTGGCTTTTTCTATTGACAGCAACATGAATTCCTAATAAAGGATTATAGTCAGTAACTGGCGCGTCCGATCCACCTGCTGCCATGATGCCACGATCAATAAAATCACGAACAGCGTACATGTGATTAACACGATCACCATAGTGTTGGACATATATCTCTCCGAATTCATATGGAAATGGAGGATTTGGAATAGGAATCACCTCGAGTTTTTTCATTCTCTCTTGTAAATCTGGTGAAGAAATTCCCGCGTGCTCAATCCGATGACGGTGGTTTTTTCTTGGTGATTCCTCCAACGCCTTTTCTACACAATTTAAATACATTTCAATGGCTTTATCACCTTGTGCATGTACAGTGATTTGATAGCCTTTTTCATGTGCTTCACCTAGAACTTGGTAGATTTCTTCCTCACTATAATAAAGAATACCATAATTGTTAGAGTCACTGGAGTACGACTCACGGGTTGCAATTGTAGGCCCGGTGCTACTTCCATCTGTAAACAATTTAGCTGGTCCAACTTTGAATCTCTCATCTCCGGTACCAGTTACCACACCAGCTTCGACCATTTTATTAACAAATTCATGGGAGTTATTTAACTGACATATCATTGCATATATTCGGACACGAATATCCTTACTCTTCACAGCTTGTTGCAGTAAACGGTAACTCTCAGGGCCATGTCCACCTGCCTCATGTATACTTGTTATGCCCGCTGTAACGAAATGATCTGATGCAATTTTCACAGCCTTCATCAGTTCACTTTCTGTATAACTTGCAACCTCGCTCATCTCCATATTTGCTGCTTCAATTAACTTTCCTGTAAGCCTTCCTGCCTGATTCTTTTCAATAACTCCCCCATTAGAATCCGGTGTGTTCTCGTTAATTTGCGCAATTTCTAAAGCTTTGCTATTCACCACGCTTATATGGCTGCAAGTGCGGGATACAATAATAGGGTGTTCAACTGAAATTTCATCCAGCTCAGCGATTGTTGGATAACGCTTTTCCTTCACAGCGGTTTCATTAAAGCCCCAGGCACGTATCCATTCACCTTTAGGAGTTTCTAAGGCTTTCTTTTTCAGGTCATCTAACAAAGCCTCGATAGAATCGATATGTTCAGCTTTACAACTTACCGCCAACTGATTCAGCCCATGAGAAATGAGGTGAATATGAGAATCAATGAATCCAGGAAGAAGCGTTTTTCCTTGCAGGTCAATTACATCCGTTTTTTCTCCTATAAAACTCTTAACCTCCTGATTTGAACCAACAACTGCGATACGATTATCTTTTATTGCTACAGCTTCGACTACTGTATTCTTTTGGTCTACTGTAATAACTTCTCCATTTATCAATACAACATCAGCCTTCATAAACTCAGCCCTTTCGGAATTACTCTTTTAGAGTGATTCGTTTAGTATTTAAAGCTATATCTCTCAATATGCTATTCTGCTTTTTAACAAGATTTATCCATAATTAGTTAAAGTTGAGATAAACATTCTTTTATTGTTTTAACAATAAAAGTAAAGTCTTCTTCTGTGATGCTTAATGGAGGAGCAAGCTGCAAAATATTATTGTAACCTGCAACAGTGTCACCATTTTTACCAATAATTAGACCTTTTTCTTTACAAGCATTGATGACTTTGTTCACCTTTTCAATGGCAGCCGGTTCTTTCATTTGCTTATCTTCCACTAGTTCAATACCTAAAAGAAGGCCTTTTCCGCGAACATCTCCTACGTTTGGATGCTCTTTTACATCCTCTAGTTCATATAACAGTCGTTCACCCAATTCTTGAGAACGTTCAATGAGTTTCTCATTCTCCATAATTTCTAAATTCTTCAAAGCCAAGGCACAAGCAGCAGGATTTCCTCCGAACGTATTCACATGGCGGAAGCGATCATAATCTTCACTGCCTATGTATGCCTCATAAATCTCTCGTCTGACTGCTGTTGCTGACAAAGGAAGATACGCACTTGTAATACCTTTTGCCATTGTAATGATATCTGGTTTGACGCCATAGTTCATAAACCCAAACGGCTTCCCTGTCCGGCCAAATCCACATATAACTTCATCACAAATGAGCAACGCACCGTGCTTCTCGCAAATTTCTTTTACTTTTGCCATATATCCATCAGGAGGCATTAAAATTCCGCCCCCGGTAATAATCGGCTCCATAATCACGCCGGCTACTGTTTGGCTTAACTCCCATGTCATGACACGATCGATTTCATCAGCACTTGCCAGTGTATGAACATCATCTGGATTGCGATACGTATCAGGCGGTGCTACATGCAGAAATCCTTGCCCCAATGGTTCATATTTGTACTTTCGTTGCGCTTGACCTGTTGCTGCAAGAGCCCCCATTGAATTACCGTGGTAAGCGCGATAGCGTGAAATAAACTTATAGCGTCCATGATCACCTTTTTGCTGATGATATTGACGAGCAATTTTAAACGCTGTTTCATTCGCTTCCGATCCACTGTTAGAAAAGAAAATGACGTATTCGTCACCAAGCCATTCATTCAATTTTTCTGCTAATTTAATGGCAGGAACATGACTTTGTGTCAGAGGGAAGTACGGCATTTCTTCAAGCTGTTCAAAAGCCGCTCTTGCAAGCTCTTTTCGACCATACCCAACATTCACGCACCAAAGACCGGACATACCGTCTAAATAACGGTTTCCATCAATATCCGTCACCCATGCCCCTTCTGCTTTTGTGATAATTAAATTCGTTGGACTAGGGGCTGCTCCTCTCATTGCATGCCAAAGGTACTTTTCATCTGCTTTTTGCAAATTTTGTGTTTGTTCTGTCGTTTGCACAATCACCAACTCCATTCTATCCTTTTATGATTTTACATCGCTCTTTCAATAACGAGCCGTAAGCATTTTCTTGCGAGTATAGAATTCTACGCCATCTTTTCCATTTGCATGGAGATCACCATAGAAGGATTTCTTATAACCTGAGAATGGGAAGAATGCCATTGGAGCAGGAACTCCAAGATTGACTCCAAGCATACCTGCATCAATTTCTTCACGGAATTCACGAATGGCTTTAGCGCTATTGGTGTACAGGCATGCACCATTTGCGAATGGCGATGCATTAGCAACATTAATCGCTTCCGTCAAGTCTTTTACGCGTACAACAGAAAGAACCGGTGCGAAGATTTCATCCTGCCAGATTTTCATTTCCTGTGTCACATTGTCAAAAATCGTTGGGCCAACAAAATAACCTTGGCCGTTTGCTGCATCGTCTTCACGTCCGTCACGAATAAGTGTCGCTCCCTGCTCTACACCGGATTGAATGTAGACGAGTGTCCGCTCTTTATGTCCTTCACGAATAACGGGACCAAGGAAAACACCTTCTTCCAGGCCATTGCCAATAGTAATAACATTAGCCTCTTGAAGCAGTCTATTAACGAGCTCATCTGCAACGTCTTCTTCCACGACAACAACAGCCGCTGCCATGCATCGTTCACCGGCTGAACCGAAGGCAGCATTTGTAATTTCCTTCGCTGCAGAACTAAGGTCCGCATCTTTTAATA
Source organism: Bacillus sp. 05T22 (assembly GCF_056396765.1). Lineage (NCBI taxonomy): Bacteria > Bacillati > Bacillota > Bacilli > Caryophanales > Bacillaceae > Bacillus > Bacillus sp. 05T22. Next base: position 20,230 of record NZ_JBFTMC010000045.1, on the reverse strand, counting down.
CGATCGAATGATTTTTTGCCCCTGCAAGAGCTTGTACACGTTTGCCGTTAGCTGCTGCTGTTATATATATACTCAGCCACAGGTTGAGAACCAACGAAAGATACAGCCTTCACATCCTCATTGTCAAGAATGCCATTAACGACGTCATGTGCACCATGCACAACATTTAGTACTCCATCTGGAAGACCTGCTTCTTTAGCAGTTGCTACAGCTCTATCTAAATCTTCTTTAGTCGAAAGCGGTACACGAGCAATGATCTCTCCTGTTGCTGGATTTGGTACATCTTCAATCTGTTTACTTGTGGATTCGATCCATTGTCCGCCAATATAATTTTTCAACGTTTGTACATTTTTCGTTACTATCATAGTGAAACCTCCTATTTTAAGATAACCGTCCTATATATTTATTGCACCCGGAAAAGAAAGCGCATTCATATGACGGTATGTAAACTTATTTGCATAAATTTCACTACATTTCGTCAACATTACTTGAGAGAACAATGTCGGCTTTTTGGTTCATTAGGCTTTATCTCCATTCCGCTTTACTATTCTGAATTTCTTAGCCATTAAATACGCAGGAGCAGTCATCTGCTTAGCATTTGCCCACTTCCCATTTCACATTATTTCAGATTGATCTCATGGTTCATTTTATAATTCTTTTTCAAAAATACTGGACAATCCCATTCACAGACAAGGTCCTTAGCCAAGGAAACGACCCAATCCTTTGTAATATGATATTTTTCTCTATCAACAGTAATAAACACTTCACCGTCTGTCACATAGAAAACTTCCTGCTCTTCTACATGCCACGTTCCTTTATTCGGTTCACCTACCCACGCTTCCCAAGTATCAACACCTAATTGCTGTGCTTCTTCTGCTGTAAGTTTTTTCGCAAAAAACATGATAATCATCTCTCTTTCTTACAGGTAATTTTAAAGAAATAGGTTCTATAAGCGTACTGTCTTAACATTCAGATCTTTTAAACGTTTGAACTCTTTTTTCATAAAGTACATAGCAATGAGAACGCCTGGAATTTCTGCAGCAGGAGTTGCGTACCATATACCTTCTACCCCCCAGAATTTCGGGAAAATAAATAGAAACGGGAACGAGAACAACAGCATTTTGCTAACATTAATAAACGTTGCGGTCCAGTTTCTCTCTTGAGATTCGAAATAACCGGAGATAAGCAAGCTGACTGCATTAAGCGTAAACAAAGAATTGAATACAACTGTTGTCCAAATACCCAGTTTCTGCAATTCAGGATTACCACCGAAAAAAAATGACACAATTGGATCTGCAAAAATGATTAGCATAGCTGTCACAATCACAAAGAAGGCAACCGTAAAAATGAGTCCCACCTTAATTGCTTGTTTAACACGATCAAGGTTGCCCGCACCGTAATTATAACTAATGATCGGTTGAAGTCCTGTCATCCCACCGAGCGCTGCTAAGGCAAGCAGATTTGTAATGTAACCGTTTTGAATCGTGAAAGCGGCAACGTGCACCCCACCACCGTAGCTTAGCAGTAAGTTGTTGAAGAAAATAATTGCAATAAACATCATGAACTGACTCGAGAAAGATGCAAAGCCCGTCCACACCACTTCACCGATCGTCTTGAGATTAATCATCATATCTTTCATTTTTGGCTTAAGTTTTGTTTTACCAAACCAGAAATAAAAGATTAGGAGAACAGGGATCGATTGCGAAATCGTATTGGCCCATGAGGAACCCATCATCCCCATGTCATACTTCGTTACCATAATCCATTCTGTAATCCCCGCAACAACTGCTGCGACTAACCAACTGTTCATTGATAATACAGGTTTTTCATCGATATTGGTTAAAATACTTAATACAACGGCCAATATCGTTAATGGCAATGAAACCCATAGCAAACGGCTATATTGTACCGCGTACGGAAGCGCTTCATCACTTGCTCCGAATAAGGTCATAATATTATTTTCAAAGACCACTCCAAGTACAGCTAACAAAATGGAGAGGAAAAGAGTAAACCATAAAGTTTGTCCCATAATACCTCTAGCTTCTTCGGTCTTTCCTTTTCCAAGTCGAAGTGAAATGACCGCTCCGGCTCCCACACCCAAAAGAACGCCAAGCATACGGGTAATAACCATGACCGTAAATCCAATTCCGATCCCTTCGACTTCCAGCTCCTGAAAGCCACTGACGAAATACCCATCGACAACCGCTACAATTCCTAGAATCACGTTAGCCATAATTCCTGCCAAAGCAAACCGTAAATATAGTAACGGAATACTTTTGGTTCCCAGCACTGAATCATGCGCCGGCTTATTCATTACTTCTAGTTGCTCTATCTTTGATGACGGACGGTTGTCTACTATTTTCATGAGCATGTCCCCTTATAAATAATTTATATAGCAAGTTAAGCTCAATTAATTCGCATACCAACCTACAGGCTGGGCATGCTGGTGGATATTGATTTGCTTCGTTTCCATAAAGTGCTCCAGCCCAACAGCACCTAACGCTCTGCCGATTCCACTTTGCTTATATCCTCCCCAAGGACCTTCAACATAAGCGAGATGATAACTATTAATCCAAGTAATTCCCGCACGCAATTTACTAATGACACGTTTTGCTCGATCCATATCTTCAGTAAATACAGCACCTGCCAATCCATAAATGGAATCATTCGCTTTTTGGATGGCATCTTCCTCATCTTTAAATTTCTGTACAACAAGGACTGGACCAAAAATCTCTTCCTTAACAATACGCATATTCGCATTTACATCAGCAAAGATCGTTGGCGCAATAAAAAATCCTCGATCAAGCCCATTTTCTGTTAAGCGCTTACCACCACAAACTAATTTTGCACCTTCTTCGATTCCGCTCTTGATGTAATGTAAAACTTCATTCATATGAAGCTCGTTTGTGAGGGCTCCCATTTCAATGTTCTCGCTTTCCCCGTTGCCAACTACAATTTTGCTTGCACACTCGGCCAATCTTTCAACAAACTTATCGTAAATGGTCTCTTGTACAAGCAAACGAGATGCAGCTGAACAAACTTGCCCAGCATTGTGGAAAATACCAAACATCGCATTCTCGACTGCAGTTTCAAAATCCACATCGTCGAACACAATAAGTGGAGATTTACCACCCAGTTCAAGTGTGATTTTTTTCATATTGCCCGCAGCTGCGCGCATAATGCTTTGACCTGTTTTTGTTCCACCGGTAAAGGCAATTTTGTCAACATCATGGCTCTCGGCAAGCTCATTCCCAACCTTTGAGCCAGGTCCCAATACCAAGTTTGCCACTCCGTCCGGAAGTCCAACCTCTTCGATAATTTCAAATAATTTGAATACACTTACAGGAGTGACATCAGCAGGCTTAATTACAATTGTATTCCCTGCGGCGAGTGCAGGAGCAATTTGCCAAACAGCTAACATAAGCGGGAAGTTCCAAGGTACAATCAGTCCACAAACACCAATCGGTTCATGAATAATAATTGTTTCCGAAGAATCAGCACGAGTGTAAGATTCCTTTTTCATACCTTTGATCAAGTCAGCATAATAGCGGAAGCATTGAATCGATACCGGAATATCCACATAAGTGGTTGCACGAATAACCTTACCGTTATTTGCAGTTTCCAAACGTGCAATTTCAGCTGCCTTCTCTTCAAGACGGTCTGCAATTTTATAGAGATAGTCAGCTCTTTCATCAGCCGATAAATCCGACCAGATCCCGCTGTCAAACGCTTTACGAGCTGCCTTGGTTGCTATCTTCGCATCGTCTGCTGATCCATAAGCAGACGTTGCGATCACCTCTCCGGTTGCAGGATTGATAATGTTTCGTCTAGCACCGGATAACGCTTCTACCCATTTCCCGTCAATGAACATGTTAATTTTCATAAACAACTCTCCTTTATGCAATAATATCTAACAGTTTGAAACCAATATGTGCTAGATTGACCAGCATCGTTTTCTGATTATAGAACGGAAATGATTTGAGGCGCTCCTTTTCAAATCGATATCCACCTGCACTTCCCGTAACGATCCATTGTGCCAATAACTTACCAAACAATGTCGAGAGAGACGCACCGTGGCCCGTATAACCCGTTGCGAAGTATGCGCCTTCTTTGGATCTGCCGATAACCGGGAACGTATCAATTGTAACCCCGATAAATCCACCCCAACGGAAATCAATCTTGCTTCCTGCTAGTTTTGGCATTATTTTAACCATGGCATCGTAAACACTTTGATAAACAGTATCGCCTAAGTTTGGACGAACATCGCCACCGCCAAATACGATCCGATTATCTGGTGTACGTCGGAAATAGTAAAGGAAACTGCTTGTATCAAAAACCATACGATCCTTAGGAATGACGGTACTCACCAGTGATTCTGGAAGCTGTTCAGTAGCAATAATACGTGCCGAAATTGGCAGTACGCCTTTGTTCAGTTCATTCATGATTTTTCCAGAGTAACCATCTGTAGCCACAATAATGTCTTTCGCAGTAACAGCACCTTTTTCTGTTACAACTTTCACACTGTTTCGACCGTACTCAATAGATAGTGCTTTCGAATGTTCAAAGATTTTTGCACCGATCGATTTAGCTGCTTCTCCCAAACCAATTGCATAGTTCAGTGGCTGGAACGAGTAACTCGAGTTGTCGACTAAGCAGCCATAATAATGTGGAGAATCGATCTCTTGATGCAACTGACTTCGATCAAGCACGCTTGATTCATACCCGAAATTTTTGTTTAAGTATTCGCTTTCATGTTTCAATCCTTCAAAATGCTTGGCTTTGTAAGCCGCCACAATGTGACCTGTCTTTCTAAAGTTACAGTTGATTTGATGCTCGTCGATGATGTTTTTAACCAGTTCAACACTAAACAGGGAGAGATCGTTAAGCTGTCTCGCCTCGTCGGCACTATACTTTTTGGCAAGCTCCTGCATCGTTGGCTTATAGCCTGGCAATACCATCCCGCCGTTACGACCACTTGCACCATATCCGATTGTTTCTTGCTCAAGGACAATGACACTCTTCCCTAATTTTTGCAAATGATATGCAGAAGAAAGACCTGTGAAACCTGCGCCAATAATGACAACATCCGCCTCTTCATTTCCTTCAAGAAGTTTTCCTTTTTCATAGCTGTTTGCAGTCGCTGTCCACAGTGAGAGAGTATCCATTCGATCCATCTTATCCATAGCTAATTCTTCTCCTTTTATGACATGTATGTTACAATACAGTCAAAAATTATTCATAATATTCAAACTTCTTAGATCCATCATATGACTTGGAGTTTCCTCCAAGTCAATAGCCATTTGAGAGTTTTTTGAATTYATTTTTGTGAAAAAAGTGGAGTAACTCCACTTTTTTCATTGGGGGGGCATCTATGAAAATTGGTACATTTGCAAAGCTTTTTCATGTTACGACTGATACCGTTCGTTATTACATTGAACTGGGATTATTAATACCAGACAAAAAAAACACCCAGTATCAAATGAACCAATTGTGTCTCGACGACATGGCTTTTATTACTGAGCTGAAAAAATTTCATTTTTCACTGCTAGAAATTCAACAAATTTTATCGTATCAGCGTGTCACAAACTTCTCGGACCATGAAGATATCGACTACTACAACAACTTACTCATTGATAAAAAGAACCAGCTGACCAAGAAAAAAGAAGACATATCAAAAGCTATCCAATTGATTGAAAAAGCGGTTCAAACCAGCTCGCCTTCATCCAAAGAAAAGAATCTTACAGGGATCCCGCTTTCCTTTGTAAATCTGCTCTATTGTCCGAAGTGCCACATTCCACTTGAAATGAAAGATGTAACGATTAAAAAAGTCTACATTCAAACGGGGAGTTTAACTTGTACTTGTGGATACGAGGCAGCTATCGAGGAAGGTATTATCATTACCGCGAACTTGTACGAGACGTCTCCTTATCCATCTTATTTTTACGATAAAGAAACGATTAAAGAGATCAATCCCAAAATGATTAACTTATTTGAAAAAAGTAATTTTTGGTTTCAAAAAGTTCTACAAAATGTAGATTTGAAAAACAAATTAATCGTGGAAACAAACGTTGACGCTTTTGTGTCACTACCCAAATATATCGATGTTCTTGAAACGACCGCATCCTATGTATTCAGTGGCTATTCGCTCGCGATGCTCAAGAAGGTTAGAAAAAGAATTGAGCGTATGAATCCGAAGCCAAACGTCCTTTATATTTTGAATTCTGATTTAAATCTGCCATTGAAACCGCTTAGCATCGATATTTTTGTGGATAGTTTTACAGCAACTGATTTTTCACTGCTCAATCCGCAGTTCCCAATTCATGTTTTAAAAAACTATTTCCATAGCAGTTCAACAATTGTCGGCGGGTACTCCTATTATGATAGCTCGGCCAAATCCTTGAAAAATATTTCAGCCTTATATCCAAATTCCCACGAACATATTTTATATCCAAAATACTTAGAAGAAAATTTATCAGTCAACGGATTTCAAATCACGCAAAGTGAAAATATCGGTTACTGTACAGATCCAGGACCTTATTTTGATTATCATGTAATAGACGAAAAATTTCACATGCTAATGTATTTGGCTAGTACGAAAAAATAGCACACAAAAAGAGGCTGTCCGAAAAGTAGGCTAGTTCACGGATGAGACAGCTCCCTTGTAGCTAAAATCATGGTTAATCCGAAAAATGGTAGCGCAAGCATAAGCACCCGCGCTACCATTTTCGATTTGATCTATTTGCTATTACTTAAGCAAATTATGAGCAAGTGAAATATTTCAATAACATAGTGGAACAAGATCATCGGTTTATTAAAAAGCGAGTTCATTCGATGTTAGGATTGAAATCCTTTCGCACAGCTACATCCATTATTTCTGGAATAGAAGCTATGCATATGGTGAAAAAAGGACAACTTGTTTTACTGGACAAGTCTGTCCAAAATCAAGTTGAAGAATGCAGCGGAATGAAGAATTTAAAAAATATTGATTTACCAGATCAAATTTCATTTATTATTTAAATTTGATAAAGATAGATTGCGAGTACAACAGAATAAAAAAGCCACCTCTTTTTTGAACTACACCCTCTTATTCACACAATAACTTGCCTATACCGAAAGCATAACTTTTTAATAAAGTTATAAAGAAAAGACGCTTTTGGGACACCCCCTCAGTTTGTCGTTTCCGACAAGACTTTTCATCATGCAGCAGGGATTTTTTGCAATTTGTTGTATTTCATAGTTATATAGAGAATATACAAAATATAGATCTAGGAAGGAAATGATTATGACAGAATTTAAAAATAGAATGGATGTATCCGATCAAGAAAAGTGGGATTTAACGGATATTTATAAAACGATTGAAAACTGGGAACTCGATTATCAAAAAATCGAAGGATTAACAGAGGATTTAAAAAAATTTAATGGGACTATCCATGATGGTCAAAGCCTACTTGCTTATCTTACGAAAAGTGAAGAAATATCAAGTTTGTTTAATTTAGTTTATGCTTATGCAAGACTTCAATCCGACCTTGATACGCGCGATACAGAAGCACAGTCCTTTGTAGATAAAGCATCGCAGTTACATGTTAAAATAAGTGCTGCTCGTTCCTTTTTTTCCCCGTTCTTACTTAGTGTCGACGAGAAAACATTACATTCTTACATGGAAGAAAACGAAGGCTTACAATATTATAAAGAAGACTTATTTGAATTATATCGATATAAGAAACATGTTTTAAATAAGGATAAAGAAGAAATCTTATCTCAAATGGGTGAGGCCCTCTCTTCTCCTCAACGTACATACGGAATGCTCAATAACGCAGATATTACATTTGGAGAAGTTACAACTGATAACGGGGATAAAGTGAACTTAACTCGTGGGATGTACTCAAAATTAATAAAAGATGAAAATAGAGATACGAGGAAAGAAGCTTATAAAGCCTACTATCAGCCTTATGTTCAGCTAAAAAACTCTATCGCTTCTACTTTAACAGCAGCTATAAAAAACAATGTTACGATTTCAAAAATTAGAAACTACCCATCCGCATTAGAAAAGTCTCTATTTGGCGATATGGTTTCAAAGGAAGTATACAATAATTTAATTGATACAACTAAAAGAAATATTAAATCCCTACATGCGTATAATCATTTACGAAAAGAAAAATTGCAGCTAGATGAATTAAGACAATATGACTTACATGTTGATTTAGTAAAAGGTGTAAAACAAGATATTCCATATGATGAAGCATTTGAAATCATGCTTACTTCCCTTTCTCCACTTGGTGAAGAATATCTTCAAACGCTTCGAGGTTTTAAAGATCAACGCTATATAGATGTAAGAGAATTACCTGGTAAACGTTCTGGTGCCTATAATTTCGGCGTATATGGTGTTCACCCTTTTATTCTGTTAAATCATAATGATGACTTAAATAGTCTCTTTACACTTACTCATGAATGTGGTCATGGTATGCATACATATTATTCACATAAGTTTCAGCCGAGAATCTCTGCTCATTATTCAATCTTTGTAGCAGAAGTCGCTTCTACAGTGAATGAGATACTCTTAATTCACTATCTATTAAAAGAAGCAAAAGATATAGACGTACGCAAACATTTAATCAATCACTTTATTGATCAATTTAAAGGAACTTTCTTTACACAAGTTATGTTTGCTGAATTTGAAAAGATTACGCATGAAATGGCACATCAAGGTAAACCATTAAATGTTCAAACATTTAATGATGTATATGAAAACTTGTTTAGAGAATACAATGGGGATACGCTCGTATTCGATGAAGAAGTAAAATATGGATGGGCTAGAATCCCTCATTTTTACCGACCATTTTATGTTTATAAATACGCTACCGGATTTGCTTCCGCAATTCAAATTGCAGAACAACTGTTAAACGGCGATCCTATCGCTCAGCAAAATTATATCGAATTCTTAAAAGGTGGAAGTTCCGATTATCCGCTCAATCTTTTAAAGAAAACTGGTGTAGATTTAACAACACCAAAACCAATCGAAAGTGCACTAGATCGTTTCAGTAAACTAGTCGAAGCATTTTCGTCACTGTAATAAAAAAAGCCTCTCACGCTAGAGGCTTTTTCAAATTCATTTTCCTTCTAATAAATCTTTTGCCATCTTCCGAAATTCCTGATTAAATTCATCGGTCATACCGTTTTGAACATTAGAGAAAAGAATAACAAAAATTCGTTTATCCCAATTGAAATTATTAAATGTATTCCATCCAGCTAATACACCGTGATTATGGTAATAATCTGGATAAATGTAAAAACTAAATCCATATTTCCTTGCAGGTGATACAGTAAACATATCTGATAAACTTTGTTTGGAAAGAAGTTTGCCAGTCATAATCGCCTCATCTAATCTCTTCATATCTTCTACAGTTGTATACATTTCACCACAACCGTATAGCCAATTCATTCTTAACCGAGGAGTAGATATGAATTCATTATCTTTCTTTGTATAACCTTCTGCGAAAAATATATCTCCAGGGAATTTTGCCCCCATACCAGATTCATACATTCCAACTGGAGTGAAAATATGTTCTTTTACATATTCAGCTAATGGTTGTTTAGAGATTTTTTCTACAACATAGGCAAGTACCATATAATTATAATCCGTATATCTCCAACCTGTTCCAGCAGGGAATTCAAGATTTTGTGAACCAATCCATGTCACTAATTTTAAACGTGATGCCGCATCAACTTTCCCTTTCCCTTGTTCAGGTAATCCAGATGTATGTGTTAATAAATGTCTTAAAGTAATATTTTTATCCGCTGGGAATGAAGGAATATACTTATTTACATTATCTTCTATATTCAATTCCCCTTTTTCCTGCAACTGCAATATAGACACTGCCACTACTGTCTTAGTGATAGAACCAATACGATATTTTGTTCTTGGCGTTGTTAAGACTTTATCCTGCATATTTGCATAGCCATACCCTTTTCGCAAAATCACATTATTTTGATCCGTCACAAGTACCGTTCCATTAAATCCCTTTTCTTTTAAATATCGGTCTAATTTTTGTGTTGCCCCAGCWTAACGATTTCGCTGATTTCTATCTACTTTCGGTGTATCTGTTTCTAGTTTACTAGTAGAATCTGAAAATGCCTTTAAATTCTGCGTTTTACCTTTATTTGTTTGCATGAACATATATACACTTAAGCAAAAAATTGCGATAATAAAGCAAACGATTAAACATCTCTTAAACATACAGGAGCCCTCTTTTTATTCAATTTATACTTGTTACTCTTTTCATTGTTTTATTCTATCTCTATTCATTTAAAAGAAGACTTTAATTTTTGCTTAAATTTATTGAAGAACTATATTCGAGAAATAAACTACATATTACTATTTCATCCTCAATTCTACTACTATAAATTAGCATGTCTCTTGATTATCTATATCTCCCTAAAAATTTGTATTATTGGAAAGTTATTCAAGAGAAGCTTTCCATACTCAAATTTTTGATCACTTACTATTCTATTTCTTTCTTATAAAATTTCCACCCAACAATCCGATTCATCTCACTAAAATTTTGTTTTTTTATGTAACATTCCTTGCAAACAACATATACAATAATGCCAAAAAAGGTAATCTATTAGCATTCATCGATAAGCAAAATTAACTAGATAATAAAATGTTCAGTTATCGAACAAACAAAAATAACATGGTATTTATCGAGTATTACGGAAAATAAATTATGATTGTCAAAAGAAAAGATGCAGAAAAATTTTCAAGTAAAATAAATCATGCAAACAATAAAAAAGAGAGGAAGCTCATTACGGCCAAAATAACAGGGAATTTCAAAAGAGGAAATGAACGAAAAGAAAATATTAATAAGAATCAAATTCATTTATATGTCATAATATCACCATTTTAAAATTCATATCAAAATTGATTATACATCATATTGCAAAAAAAATGTCATTCGCATGACTTTTTTTTGCAATTTTTCAATAAACTTATTGCTGAAACAAACAGCAATATAGCCATACACATCCACGCCCACGTATACCCTTTGATATCCACTATGAAGCCAAAAACAGGCGGAGCTAAAATAATAGCAATTTGATTTAGCGTAAGTGCAAAGCTAACCGTAATTCCTACTGAATCCTGCCGCGATGTTTCAACAACTTCAACCATAAAAAGACTAAACCACCCAATGCCGAAGAACCCTAATAAGCCGCTAAATAAAAACAAACCCCATACCGAAAGATTATGTATGTTCAGTATCAAAATGAAGATTAAAATAAATGCAGCGACTACAGAAATAAATAATGGTTTCTGACGGTTACCTTTATAGAAAAAATCACTAACTACCGCTAACACAATTCGTCCTAGCATTCCAAAAAACAAAGTAATCGAAAATATTTGCCCTGCCAAAATTGGAGATATGGATTTAGCAGTAATCAAAAATTTTATAAAGTGCCCAATCAATACCATTTGTAATGAGATCATACAAATTCCTGTGAAGAAAATTGGATATAATGCCTTGTTATTCATAACTCCTTTTAACTGTTGTGAAAAAGGCATTACTTTGTTATTTAACACAGGCTCTTTATGAGTAAAAGGTTCCCTATAAAAAACTAAAAATAATGCTCCTCCGGTAATACATATACTCGAAAGGATATATATCGTATATGACAAATTAAATTTTAGAGAGAGAATAGGAACAATAGCTCCTGCCACTGCGCCACCTATAGGAATGCCTGCTTGTCTAATCCCCGTAGCCAACCCGCGATTTTCTTTCGGAAACCATTTCAAAATCACTTTACTCCCCCCTGGTTGTGCGGTACTATAAAAAACTCCAACCACCGTAAGAACAAATAACAATCCAGTAAAACCTCTTACTATTTGAATAAGTAAGATAGATCCACCAAGTAATATTGAACTAATCCCAATAAGTAATCTTTCATTATATTGATCAAGCAATCTCCCTATAAAAAGCATGCAAAAAAAAGGACCAATATTAACAGCAGTTAACAACATTCCCATCTGCATATCAGTAAGATGATATATCTCCTTCCAAAAAAATGCTAAAGGTCCGACTCCATATGTTATTAATGTGGCAGTTGCCTGCGTTACTGTTGCTAGCATTAGTACAATCCATTTATACGAACTGCTACACTTCATATTTTTTTCTTGGCTTAACAATTTCATCCCCCCTATATCATTCATTGTAAAAAGGTTCAGATATCATGTAAAATGAGTATTAATGATAAAAGATATCAAAATCTTTGATATCTTTAGGAGGAAATCGGATGGATATAAAAGATCTAACTGTTTTTCATGAAGTAGCTAAAGAAGGAAATATCTCTCGCGCGGCTCAAAACTTAAATTATGTACAATCTAACGTGACAATGCGGATTAAACAATTAGAAATCGAACTAGGGGCACCACTATTTTACCGAAATGGGAAAGGTGTTTCTCTAACTTCAAATGGGGAAATTTTATTAACTTATGCAAAGCAAATCATATACTTAATGGAAGCATCTATTAAAGCTGTCCAAAATAACAGATCACATCCAAACGGAACATTAAAAATTGGATCTACGGAATCTACAACTGCAGTCCGTCTTCCTTCTATTTTGACATCGTATTATGATGCGTATCCTGAAGTTGAACTCATTTTAGAAACTCATTCAACAGAAAATTTAGTTCAACTCGTTTTAGAAAGGAAGCTTGAAGGCGCATTTATTGCTGGCAATATTTATCACCCTGACCTCAATTCAATCTTGTTTCACGAGGAAGAATTAGTACTCATTAGTAAACTACCTCTATCTTCTTTCGATGATTTAGGAAAAATGAATTTATTAGCTTTTAGCCAAGGCTGTTACTATCGTAGCTTATTAGAAAAATGGCTTCATGAAGAAGGAATTTATCCAAAACGAGTATTAGAGTTTGGAACAATTGAAGCTATACTTGCTTGTGTAAAATCAGGTATGGGCACTGCTATCATGATAAAATCTATTATACAAGATCATCAGCATTCTTTAGCGCTAACTCCTTTACCCGAGAGTTTTTCAAGGGTGTCCACTACTTTTATCGTTCGAAAAGATACTTTTCATTCAGGAGCTTTACGTAAGTTTATTGATAGGATTACAGATTCATCATCATGATTATTTAGGTTAGATGCAACTACATATAACAAATCTCCTAGACCAAAAAACCTAAGTCATTTTAATTCGACTTAGGTTTTTAGAAAATCATAATTCGTTTACTTTCAAGTTAACCCTTATTTTTCTTTTAGAACACTATGTAATACATGACTAATATGCTTTATCTTCTTATTAATTGGTTCTGTTAAAGATTTATGTTGATATTTAGCAGAACCAATTCGCTCCTTTCATGTCTTTTCAAACTTACTCATCGTTATAATACATATCCTGTTAATCCCCGGATTTATTCACCAAAAATCTCCATACCTTTAGTATCAGCTTAAAAACCCAATAAAACACAAAAAAGTTAATGATAAACCCTAATAGATTAAATCTCACTATCTCTCCATCGTTATAGAGGGAATTTTCTGCAGGTATACCATGGGAAAGAAACTCCCCATTATTTAGTCCTGTTGTAGGAATTAAGGCAAAGACAATAGCGAAAATCAGACTTATAAAGTACAACTTATTTTTGGTTGAATCCATTCTTTTTTTGTCTCTTAACAAGCAATAAGTTATTAAGAACACGATCCTTTAAAAAAAGTATTCCTTCCATTTGACACCCCCCACTTTTTTAGAGTGTTAAAAAACAGTTATACAATGTTAAAAGTGTTACTATATATCAGAACTATTCGAATAAAATATTATAGTTTATAAAAAACAAGTACTAATACGTTTTTTTCATTGATTAAGGATATAATGTACATAACTACAAGTGAATTATAAAAACAATGCGCACCAATTAATCAATATTAAATTCCAATCTTCTATATTCTCAATAAAATGGAGAATATCATTGAATATTTATATCTATGCTTTATATAACAGAAAAAAACGTAAAAGAAGGAGATACAATGAAAAATAAAAAAGAAACAAAAGAAACCGGATGGAACTTAGACAATAGTTATGCCCGTCTACCGGAATCATTTTTTTCCACCCTTAGCCCAACCCCTGTAGGCTTACCAAAGTTAATCATTCTCAATCATCCTGTGGCAACATCCCTAGGGCTAAACATTGAGGAACTACAAAGCGAAGATGGAGTAGCGGTTCTTGCTGGAAACCGAATTCCCGAAGGTTCTATCCCTCTTGCTCAAGCTTATGCAGGGCATCAATTCAGGCATTTCAACATGCTAGGAGACGGCCGTGCGCTGCTAATCGGTGAACAGATTACTCCTTCAGGTGAACGATTTGATATTCAATTAAAAGGCTCTGGTAGAACACCATACTCCCGCCGAGGGGATGGCCGCGCCGCACTTGGACCAATGCTACGCGAGTATATTATCAGTGAAGCAATGCACGCGCTTGGTATTCCTACTACCCGTAGTCTAGCTATAGTATCAACAGGTGAGTCAATCATACGCGAAACTGCTTTACCAGGTGCAATTTTGACACGTGTAGCTAGCAGTCATATACGCGTTGGCACATTTCAATACGCAGCAGCAAGCGGTTCAGTTGAGGAGCTAAAAATTTTGGCTGACTATACGATTAAGCGTCATTTTCCAGCTATTCAATCACAGGAAAATCCATACCTAGCGTTACTTCAAGAAGTGATGAAGCAACAGGCCAGCTTAATTGCAAATTGGCAACTCGTTGGCTTTATTCACGGGGTAATGAATACCGATAACATAACCATTAGCGGAGAAACCATCGATTATGGTCCTTGCGCCTTCATGGATGAATATGACCCAGCAACGGTATTTAGTTCCATTGACACGCAAGGCCGATACGCCTATGGTAACCAGCCGTATATTGGTGTGTGGAATCTCGCGCGATTTGCAGAATCTCTATTGCCACTTCTACATACAGACCTAGAACAAGCTGCCCAAATAGCCCAAAATACGATTTCAGATTTCGGCACACTGTATGAAAAACATTGGCTCGCTGGGATGCGGACCAAACTAGGTATATTTAACGAAGAAGCAGAAGATAAAGCCCTCATTGATGAGCTCCTTAAAATTATGGAGAAATATCGCGCAGACTATACTAATACCTTCCTTGCTTTAACTTTTGGTACACATAAAGATACCGATTTGTTTAAAAGTCAAGAGTTTACGAAGTGGAATGAAAAATGGCAGGCAAGAGTAAGCAGACAGGAGGAATCGAAATCTTCTTCACATCAGCTGATGCGAGACACCAATCCTGCGATAATTCCACGAAATCACCGCGTGGAAGAAGCATTAGATGCCGCAGTCAAACAAGGGGACTACAGCGTAATGGAACAACTGCTTGTTGTTCTTTCAAATCCTTATGCTCACTCTCCTGAACAGTCTGAGTACTGCACACCACCGGCGCCATCATCCCGCCCTTATCGAACTTTTTGTGGTACATGAGAGAGAATTAAGTTAACACCTTCTCATGATTTACTATTTTTACAACATAATGCTACTCCTTTACCTAATGGAGTAGCATTTTTTCGGTTCTAGTGCAAAATCATTTAATATAGATATAGAGCCTACACAGTTTGTTCAACTACTCTTTTCTCAGCGCTAAATACAATTGATTGTTTTTTCATGATATCTAGTGGTAAATCTAGATATCTATTTTATTAGATAAAGAGAGGCCAGAAGGAATAATAAGATTGTACCAATAACTTTCATTCTAAAATATTTTCAAAATGAAACATCACATAATAACTAAAGCGTTTTGATGTTTCATCATATATGTGTTCGTTCCAGTATATAGTTTCGCTCAATATCAGCAAATAACGATAAGATTGTAACCTTTACTTTAGTAGTCATGTCATCTTTCTTACGGGTATCAATATTATCATTAATAACAATGACTCCAATATCATTTTTAAAAGTTAATTTGCAACGTAATATATGCAACGTTGTGACGCTGTAAATATCAAGTCATAGGGAAGCGTTGCATAAATGCTAATTTTTGCAACGCTTTTCTTAGGCTCATATTACTCGTTAAATGTAAGTAACTTATTTAAATAGTTTTATGCTTAGCGTATAGCGTGCAGAGAAACAGTTAAATTGTATCTAAATGTACGTTTTTTTAGATATATATTCACCTATATATCTAGATAATCTCCACTCCATCTCCATATCAACTACAGATTGTCTCTATATAGTATAGATAGGATCAGTTACCAGCGCTCTTGTAATCAGCGATAAAGAATTCATTTTGTAACATTTACAAAAGAAATTTGAAAGGCATTTAAATAAAGATGTTTCATTAGGTATTTACATAAATTCCATCACAGATTTCGCGATACGGAAAAGCCCATGCAGGACTTTAGTCCGCCTTTAGGCATGAGACATTCTGTTTTTCCTCTTGCTTGGTAGCCATTTGGTGAAACTTTTTTACAAATAATTCAACTATGTTTCAAACCAACAATATTTTCTCTTTTTACAAATTATAGTTAAGAAGTTAGGCTTCAAACTCTTTCCTTTAAAAGTTCATAAAAATGTTTTAATATGTTTAATTATACTGTTTCCTTATTCAAGAAATTAGTCTATAATTTTCTAAGGAATATTATGGGATAGAGGAGTTTATGCAAGAATATGGAGATGAGAAAGTTACATTATTTAATTGAAAAAAGAAAAGAAGAATTAATTGAGCTTGTTAAACACTATGGTTTTTGTCATCCTAGGGTGCTAAAATTTAGCCAAGACCTAGATAAATTAATTATTCGTATGATGAAGCAAAGTGAAATACGTGACATTATTACAAAAGCAAACAGTAATACATGTAAAAAATAAAAACTCTATAATTTCACCTCTTATATTTATATATCAATCTATAAAGAACTTATTTCGTGAAATATTTATAAAATAAATATATTTCTAGATCCTTTTAACTGGTTCGGTTGGGATGTAGGTGTAGGTACAAGCATTAAATAAGAACTGAATTCGTTAAAAATTAACAAAGAAAATTAACATCACTAATAGCAAAAAAGAAGCGGAAACCGCTCTTTTTTGTTCATTCTCTAAGCGTTAGCATAGCAGGTGAGTAGTTCACGAGATGCTCACAATCTAATTTTATTTGAAAGTGAAATCTTATTAATTGTAAATAATGCATAATCTAAAGTTGTAGTTCTAATTAATATACAATCTGATTCACTACTTTGTGTTCCTATCTTTACTAACCTTTTCTTTTCAGGAACATGGTCATTATCTTCAATAATCTCAACAATGTCCTCTAACAGAATATTAATTTCTGCAGTTTGCCATTCAATTGTTAATTGTTCATGTGTCTTTGTTACCTTAATATCTTGCATATAACTCTATTACCTACCTAGTAAATTTAAATTTCATTATAAATCAATGTAACGAAATTATATCAAAAAATTATAAAAACAGCTACATTTTTTTATTCTTAAACAAAGCACCAAATACACGTATCAAAATTCAATTTTTGCACTTTAATCAAACTTTTGTTTAACACATGTGGACGAGACATAAATAGGATAAAGTACTATTCTTTCAGTATGAACACTCTAAAAGAAGAAGTAAAAAGAAGCTACGTCCATATTTTGTTTCTCTCACTGTTTATTATGTAATCTTTTATCTAATAAAAAAAGCACCCTATTGGGATGCTTATAGTGTAAATGTCTAAACATATTCATAAACTAAATACAGACAAAAAATATATATTACTACTTACTGTCATCTGTTATTTCTTCGTATAAAATTAATGAGTGAATCCACCACCAAGTTGTTGTTCAGCCATGGCTACTAAACGTTTTGTAATTTCACCACCAACAGAACCGTTTGCACGAGATGTTGTATCTGGACCAAGCTGTACGCCAAATTCTTGTGCAATCTCATACTTCATTTGATCAATTGCATTCTCAGCACCTTGAATCAATACATTGTTATTATTTCTGTTATTTTTATTTGCCATATGTATCACCTCCTACGTTTTTAATATGCTACGAATCATGGAAAAATATTTATTCCTTTTTATGGTAAAAATATATTTAAAAGTTTCCGTTTATGCTGAATTGGAAAAACAAAAAGAGCTTGTAGGAATCACTACAAGTTCTTTTTAAGGTAAGCTGACAAAAAGGGTAACACAAACTATCTTAACAGGCATATTAGAAAAACATAGGGATGATACTTGATAGATTTATTATATAACAAATATTAACATTTGAAGATTATAATTCTGAAAATTATGCGAATTAAGAAAGCAGATCACTTTATTGCGTTTGCATTCTTTCAACACCCTCTTGTTCATGTAATATAAAATATTTGTTTATAAATCTCTTTATTCGAATGTATAATTACATAAAATTTATACACATTTCGAATAGAGGTGACCATCATGAAAAGTTTTGGCATGTTAGTAAGCTCTACTATCTTTTCAGCGCTCCTGTTATTTTTTAATATCCATTCCTTCTATACTAAATTCACAACAGACAATACATATTATTGGATAAATGGTTTCCTAGCTATGGTATTCCTAATATCCTTTATTTTCAACATGCGAGATATCATCAACAAAAACTACGAAACTTCAGAATCACACTAAGGAGCATGCGGTTCCTTTTTCTATGCAAAGAAAGCAGCGGGTTTACTATCTAGTTTAAATGAACTCGTATTCGTATACACCATCACAAAAGAAACGAATTCAATCATTCCTGTAATGATTGGACATATTTTATATAACCTTTATACATTTATTTAACGAATGATAGTAAATTTCCCTAGAGGATAATATATCTTTGTTAAAGAATAGACCAATAACATTACTTCACGATAAATATAATGGATTATTCCCTTCTCGACTTGCACCTTCACGGAATATTAAAAACAGAATGACCCAAAATTTCACGACCATCATCAAAATTCTTATAAGCCTTTACTGAAAGGAAAAATAAACTTCTTCTCACTGACTTGCCATGTGTGTTACTGCGTATTTGTTTACTTTTGGCAAATGAAGGATTTTCATTCTGTTTAAAGACCCACTATAGTTAAGTGGCTTTTCAATATATCTCTTGTATATTAATTGATCTTAAGTTGTAAAATATCCATTAATAATTACATTGTATGTAAATTTAAACTAGAGAAGGAGCTATATATCATGGATAAAAAAGATCTACGAAATCATCAAATCAACAACATGCCTTTAGATGCATTGAATACTCCGAGTAAGGATCAAGAACAAATGCAAGAATCAGATCAACGGCTAGCTAACGGAAATGAAAATAGACTCATCAAGAGACAAAACAACAAGCTTTAGTTAAGGACGAATAGGGAATTTTTTTGCATAAATAACTAACTGTATAGAAATGAAATTTTCATTTAGGGGGCACTTCAAAATATTTACTTGATGGACATGTATGGTGCCCCCCTAATAGAATAAAATTATCATAATACCTTTTTCTAAAAAAAGATATATAGGTATCGCTGATTCACAGATCTTCTAATCTGCACAATCCTACCAACCGGCACTCGCGCATCATGTATAACTGTCGATGATTTAGAAAAATGCTGGCTGAATTCCCATCTATACCATATTTCGGTTCTGGTGCAAATATATGAAGAAGAACGCGGATAGTAGTAGCTTCCTAGTGAAATCGTATTTTATGCTATAAGTCCAAACACTTGGTGGATGAACTCTTTTTGATTTTGGACAGACTGATTCCGTAAATCAATCTGTCCCCTTTTTATCATATGCATGGCTTCAACACCACTCAATATAGCAGTTGCAGTTTTAAATGACTTAAACCCCAACATAGAACGCACACGTTTCTTAATAAAACGATGATCTTGTTCCACTATATTATTGAGATACCTAACTTGCCTTATCTTTATGCCTTCGGGCATATGTTTCTCCTCTTTCAACGCTTGAATCGCTACAGGATAGGCAGGGTTTTTATCTACTGTTATCACACCAGGTTTAGAAATGTACGAAAAAGCCAAGGCTTTCTTGAAAAAGCGCTTGGCTGCTTGTTTATCTCTTGATTTACTTAGATAAAAATCAATGATATTCCCATCTGAATCAACGGCACGATATAAATACATCCATTGCCCTTTCACTTTAATATAAGTTTCATCGACTCTCCATGAATCATTTGTTGTTTTAAGATGAT